>JAPPKP010000337.1 GCA_028819955.1 Rhodospirillaceae bacterium
CGGCGGCTGCACGTCTCGCCGCTGCTCATCGGGGCCACTGTCGTGGCCTTCGGCACCTCGATGCCGGAGCTGGTGGTCACCCTGCAGGCCGCGCTCAGGGGCTCGCCGGGCATCGCCTTCGGCAACGTGATCGGCAGCAACATCGCCAACCTGCTTCTCATCTTCGGCCTTGCCGTCGCGATCTCGCCGGTGCTGATGCCGCGGCAGTCGGCGCTGCGGGACGGCGCGACGCTGATCGGGGCGACGGCGCTGCTCGTCGTGTTCATCTCGTTCGGAGTCCTCGTCGCCTGGCAGGGGGCGCTGATGCTGGTCGTGCTTGGGGCGGTCACCGTCGCCTCCTACTGGCACGAGCGCCGTCGTGAGGGCGACAAGAGCAGCCGGCACAGTCAGGAGGCCGAGGAGCGCCAGCACCTGCCGAAGCCAATCTGGCTCGCCGTGCTCGCTGCGTTGCTCGGACTCGCCGGCGTCAGCTTCGGCGCCCATCTGATGGTGGGCGCCGCCACGATCATCGCGCGCGGCCTCGGAATCACCGAGACCGTGATCGGGATCACCGTGGTGGCGGTCGGTACCTCGCTGCCGGAGCTCGCGACCACCGTGGTCGCGGCCTACCGCAAGCACACCGAGGTCGCGATCGGCAACGTGCTGGGCTCCAGCGTATTCAACATCCTCGCGATCCTGGGTGTCGTGACCGTGGTGACGCCGCTTCCGGTGCCGGACGAGATCATGCATCTCGATATCTGGGTGCTGGCGGGAGTGACCGGCCTGGTGATCGCGGCGATGCTCTCGGGCGTCCGGCTGGGGCGGCCTTTCGGCGCGATCCTGCTGCTCGGCTACGCCGCCTTCGCCGCGGTGCAGTACCTCGCGGTTTAGCAGCATCCTCGACCGCCGCCGGTACGTAGACAGCCGCCGCCCCGTGTCCTATACACACGCGCACATGCCTGCCTAAGCCCAGGTAGCTCAGTTGGTAGAGCAGCGGACTGAAAATCCGCGTGTCGGTGGTTCGATTCCGCCCCTGGGCACCGGCGCTCCCGGTCTGCGGCGGGTGGGCCGCAGAGTGGCCGGACGAGGCGAGGACCGACGATGACGCCGCAGGGCATGAGCTACGTGAGCGGTGCGAGCGCACACCCTCTGCTCGGCCTCACCATCGGCGCGCAGCTCGACCGGACGACCGCGCGCTTCCCCGACAACGAGGCGCTGGTGGTCGCGCACCAGAACGTGCGCTGGCGCTACGGCACGCTCACGGAGAAGGTGGACGCGTTCGCCGCCGGCCTGCTCGCGCTCGGCCTGGAGCCCGGAGATCGCATCGGCATCTGGTCGCCCAACAACAGCGAATGGGCGGTGACGCAGTTCGCCGCGGCGAAGGCCGGGCTGATCCTGGTCAACATCAACCCCGCCTACCGCCTGGCCGAGCTCGAATACGCGCTGAACAAGGTCGAGTGCCGCGCGCTGGTCACCGCCGAAGCCTTCAAGTCCAGCCGCTACATCGAGATGCTGCGCCGGCTCGCGCCGGAGCTCGACGACGCCCGGCCCGGCGCGCTGAAGGCCGAGAAGCTGCCGCATCTGGAGACCGTCGTCCGCCTCGGCGTCGAGACTACGGCCGGCATGTACAACTTCGCAGAGGTGCCGGGGCTCGCGGGCGCTGCAGAGCGCGACCGGCTGCAGGCGCTGGCGGGCCAACTGCAGTTCGACGACCCCATCAACATCCAGTTCACCAGTGGCACCACGGGCTTCCCCAAGGGGGCGACGCTGAGCCACCACAACATCCTCAACAACGGCTACTTCAACGGCGTCACGCTGGGCCTGAGCGAGCGCGACCGGGTCTGCATCCCGGTTCCGCTCTACCACTGCTTCGGCATGGTGATGGGCAACCTGATGTCGGCCGCGTTCGGCGCGACCATGGTCTACCCGAGCGAGGCCTTCGACCCGCTGGAGGTGCTGCGTGCGGTCGAAGCCGAGCGCTGCACGGTGCTCTACGGCGTGCCCACCATGTTCATCGCCGAGCTCGACCATCCGGAGTTCGCGCGCTTCGACCTCTCCTCGCTCCGCACCGGCACGATGGCGGGCTCGCCCTGCCCGATCGAGGTCA
>JAPPKP010000151.1 GCA_028819955.1 Rhodospirillaceae bacterium
TGATGCAGGCGGCGGGCGCCTCGCTCGACGAGATCGTCGACATGATCTGCTTCAACCACGACGCCCGCGGCATGGACGCCGCCGTCGATACCTGGTGCAACGAGACCGTCGAGGGGCTCGCTATCGGCGAGGCCACGTCTTACACGGCGATCGGGATGACCGGCCTCCATCGCATGGGACAGGTCGGCTGCTACCGCGCCATCGCGGACTTCAGCGCAGGACCCCGGGTCGCGCACAACCTGCCGAGCGTCCACTGGCACGACCAGCGTATCTCGGGTGCGAGCCGTAAGGCGCACGGGCGACTCATCGGCATCTCGGGTCAGGTCGCTTCGGACGGGCAGAAGAACATCATCGCGCGAGGCGATGTCGCCTCCCAGGCGCACTACTGCTTCGGCCAGATCCGAGGCGTGCTGGAGAAGCACGGGGCGAGCCTCGACGACATTGTCGAGATCGTCTCCTTCCACAAGGACCCGAGAGCGTGGGAGACGGTGATGGCGGTGGGCAGCGAGCTGTTCCAATCAGGACGCGGCCCGGCCTGGACCCCGATCGGCTGCACCGGCCTCTACCTCGAAGGCTATCTGCACGAGATCTACGCGATCGCCATGGTGTGAACATGTCGGTCCGCGCCTAAGGAGCCGTGCCTCCAAGAGTTCGTCAGCCGCGCATGTTCCCGAAGGCAAGCAGGCCTGTGAGGAAGGTATCCGCCTGGATGCTTCCACGGACGCCGTTCCAATCAACGAACGCCAGTTCCGCCTGGCCTACCAAATCGAGGGCTTCGCGGCGCGTGAAGCGACGCGCTAGATCGTAGTCCGCTTGGTGGCGGGCCTCCTGAATTTCGACAAGTGCGCTCGCAACCCGAACGAGCTCCGGTTGCAGTGTTTGGCCATTCAAGCCAGGGGCGAGCTTTCGCGACACGTTGTCGTCCGAAAACTGCTGGGCGACTTGTCTCATTGCGGCATGACCGAACGCTCGCGCCAAGCAACGTCGGAGAGCGGCCCGGTCGTGGCCGCGAAGCATGCGCTTTGTCGCTTCGTCGACCAGCAGATGAAAGAGAGCGTAGTAGGACGCCGAAATCGCCCGGCGCAGGCTCGCTTGCAACGGCCGCCGCGGTTCCTTGACGGCGAGCTGTCGGGCTTGACGCAACAAATCAACATGCAGGCTCACGAGACTAAGGCGACCTCCGAAGCTCCTCGGAAGCGGACATAGACCCAGATTGCAGACTCGGTTTCGCGGCGGACGAGATCGCGCACCATGTCCCGCAGCCGGGATCGGGTCTCGAAGTCGACCTCCTCGTCCGTGAGATAGCCCCACACCCACACGGCGGGCTTGTCCGTTGAATCGATGCCTGTTTCTACTTCCCAGCCGCTCACCGGGGTCGGAAGATTTCGCAGCGTTCCCAGCGCAGCCTCGATGTTGGCAGCCGTGATGTCCATCTCCATCACCTGATGGGCGTTACAAACAGCGCACCCTCCGAGGGAAAGATACCGGCAGACGGAGGTTCAGTGAACTACGAATGACCGGCGCTGCCCTTCTTCCTTCGAATTTGCTGCGCCTTCTCCGCACTTGAGCCCCCGTGGCAATGTGACCGGTCGCGCCGCTGCGGCGCCTGCCGAGGAGAAACCGATGATCACGCTTCATAATCCGGATACGGTCGTGGCGCCTGCGTCGTTCTACAGCCAAGCGGCGGAGGTGGGGCCGGGCAAGCGCTGGCTCCACATCTCGGGCCAGGTGGGCGCCACGCCGGACGGAACGCTCGCAGACGGCTTCGAGGCGCAGAGCGATCGGGTCTGGCGCAACATCGCGGCCCTGCTTGCCGCCGCCGACATGACCATGGCGAACCTGGTGATCGTGCGGGCGCTGCTGGTGGACCGCGCCCACCTCGGGGCCTACCGGGAGATCAGGGACCGCCACCTGGCGGGCCATCAGGCCGCGTCCACGCTCCTGATCGTGGCCGGCCTCGCCGACGAGCGCTGGCTGATCGAGATCGAGGCGCTGGCCGCCGCCGAGACCTGATCGGGCGCCGATCAGGCGGCGTCGGCCTCCTCGCCCGCGCCTATGCCGGCGCCGTTCTCGGCCGAGGTGATGGCGCATTCGGACTCGCGCCACCAGAGCGCCTCCAGATTGTTTACATCGACGCCACGATCCCAGATCCGCGCCTTGACCGGGCCGATGTCGGTATCGAGGGTCTGGTCAAGGTACTTTCCCTTGTAGATCGTCGCCCCGCTGGTACACGGCAACGCGTTGATGCCGGGCTCGTCGATGGTCGAGCCGCGAGACGCGAGCCTGATCCGCTCCGCCCGCACCGCGACGCAGGCCGGCGCACCCTTCTCCGCCAGGCCGGCGCCGCTCCAGGCGCCGCTGATCACGTGCCCGCCGATGCGCACGCTGGCGGTGCCGTTCTGTACGGTCTCGATGGTCCCTTCCAACAGGTTCTCCACGCCCATGAAGTCCGCGACGAAGCGGGTTGCCGGCCGGTCGAAGAGATCGGTGGGCGGTCCTTCCTGCACGATGCGTCCGCGCCGCATCAGGATGATCCGGTCGCTCATGGTGAGCGCCTCTTCCTGACTGTGCGTGACGTAGATGAAGGTGAGACCGAGCTTCTCGTGGAGGTCGAGGAGTTCCACCTGCATGTCGACGCGCAGCTTCTCGTCGAGCGCGCCAAGCGGCTCGTCCAGCAGCAGAATGGCGGGCTCCGTCACCAGCGCGCGGGCCAGCGCCACCCGCTGGCGCTCGCCACCCGAGAGCTGGTGAACGCGGCGGCCGTACTTGTCCAGGAGCCGGACCAGGGCCAGCGCGTCTTCCGCCCGCTTGCGCCGCTGATCCTTGTCGATGCCGCGCACGCGGAGCCCGTACTCGACGTTCTGCCCGACCGACATGTGGGGGAAGAGCGCGTAGTGCTGGAACACGGTGGTGCAGTTGCGTCGGGAAGCCGGGATGGCCGAGACGTCCTCGCCGTCGATGGCAATGCGCGCGATCCGGGTGGGGCGCTCGAGCCCGGCGACGATCCTGAGCAGCGTCGTCTTGCCGGAGCCGCTCTCCCCCAGGAGCGTGAGGAACTCGCCCCGCTGCGCCGTGATCGACACGTCGTCGAGCGCGACCACATCGCCGAAGCGGTGGGTCGCATGCTCGACCTGCAGGATCTGATCGCCGCCGGCCGCGGCGACGCGCGGCGCGGCTGCTTCACTTGTTGCCATCTCGGCCTCCTCCGAAGGCAAGCTTGATCGCGAGGAAGGTGAGCCCGATGCTCGCGATCGTCACCAGCGTGCTCATTGCATAGATGAGCGGCACGGTCGTGTTGTGCGCGCCCGATTGTATCCACTTCAGCAAACATGAAGATACTGAAGGGCAGCTCGAAGCACGACAGCAAAAGAGGGAAGAAGGCGCCCGTCGCACAGATGGCGGCTTCAGGATCCGCACTTCGATGCCGCACGTCGTCGGCCTCGTTGGCTTCCCTTAGCACCGGATGACGTTCCGCGCGGTCGCAGGCGCCTGCGGCCACTGCTCACGCCGCCGAGGCACTTGGCTGGCCGAGTCCCGCCTGCGGCAGATAAGCTGAGTCGGCTAACGGCTGGTCGTTCCAATGCCAGTATCAAGTGTCCGTGACAGTGCACAAAATGTCGTTGACATGGCAAAACCGTGATCACAGGATTGGCTGCCGGTCACGCAACTCTTGAGCGGTCCAACCAATAGGTGCGGCAATTGGCGCAAGAGCGGGAAGTTCGCGAAGTTAGGACGGCACAGAATAGTCAGCGGTAATGCGTCGCTAACCGAACTGACTACGACGGTCAATAGGCACCGTCTCGCGAACACAATGTCCTGTACTTGCAGCTGTTACCGGCGGGACCGCGTTGTCGGAGCGACGGATTGGCAGGGTGTTGGGAGGGCTCTATATCTTGTTGACTCGAAATGAGAAGGCGCCCATCCGGCGAACATGGCATGATGTTCGTTGATGGCTGGCGACCCTGTAATCGGCAATTTCACGCGCATGCGTTGTACGTTAAGTAATTCGGCCTTGGCTCCACTAAAATGCGCTCAGCAGCCAAGATGATTTCACACTTTTCTCAAGGACGCTTCGATCTGGAGGACTTGGTATCTGAATCGGTTGGAATTGATGGATTGCTTCGGATTCCGGGACCACACGGCACAAGTTTTGGCCCGAAATGCCGGTTGTCTATGCGCGGTTAGGTGATTGGATGACGACCGTTGCCCCCGATATTGTAGTCTTCGACCGCGTGCAGAAGAGCTACGACGGCGAGACCCTGGTCGTTAAGGACCTCAATCTAAGCATCAAGACCGGCGAGTTCCTGACGATGTTGGGCCCTTCGGGATCCGGAAAGACCACTTGCTTGATGATGCTGGCAGGCTTCGAGCCGGCTACTCATGGCGAAATCTATTTGAGCGATCGTCCGATCAATAAGGTTGCCCCTCACCGACGAAATATAGGCATGGTCTTTCAAGACTATGCGCTGTTTCCGCATATGACGGTTACCGAGAATCTCGCGTTTCCGTTGAAGGTTCGCAAGATTCGCAAATCGGAAATCGAGGCGAAAGTCAAGCGCGCGTTGGACATGGTTCGCCTGCCTGACTTTGGGAACCGTCGACCCGGCCAGCTATCGGGGGGGCAGCAACAGCGCGTGGCGGTGGCACGGGCATTGGTGTTCGAGCCCGACCTGGTGCTCATGGATGAACCTCTCGGCGCTCTGGACAAGAACTTGCGCGAGGAAATGCAGTATGAAATCAAGCATATTCATGAAGAGCTTGGCGTTACCATCGTTTACGTCACGCACGATCAGTCCGAAGCCTTGACCATGTCCAATCGAATTGCCGTCTTTAATGATGGCGTGATCCAACAGCTTGCGAGCCCCAGCGCGCTTTACGAACAGCCGGAGAATGCTTTCGTCGCGCAGTTTATCGGCGAGAACAACCGCCTTTGCGGTAAGGTTAATGCTGTCGAGGGGAAGCATTGCCAGGTGGACCTGGATGGCGGCGGCACCGTTCGCGCCCTCAACGTGAAGGTCGAGGGAACAGGCGCACGCACGACCCTTTCGCTTCGTCCCGAACGCGTCATCGTCGCGTGCCAGGACGGGGAGGTGGACAATTCGATTGTGGGTCGTGTGGAAGAGTTGATCTATTTGGGAGACCATATCCGCGCGCGCTTGGTTGTCGGCGCGACTGACGAGTTCGTCGTGAAGATTCCGAATACGGAACGCCATGCGGCGTTGCGTGCGGGCATGAACGTCAACCTGGGCTGGGCCGCAGACGATTGCCGGGCGTTGGATGCTCCGGTTGACGTAGATGAGCCCGGTTAGAGCAGATCAAGACGCATCGGTGTTGCCGATGCGAGGCTTGAGAACCCGCCGGTGTGTCCGGCAAACGAGAGGGGAGTAAGCGAAGATGAGATGGCTATTGAGTACGACTGTCGTTGTCGCAGGCTTCGCCTTGGCGGCCGGCAGCGCTCAGGCTCTCGACCTCACGATCGTGTCGTGGGGCGGCGCCTACACGGCGAGCCAGCAGAAGGCGTATCACGATCCCTACATGGCGGCGAATCCGGACATCAACATCGTCAACGACGACAACGCCGCCGAGGGTCTGGCCAAAGTCAGGGCGCAGGTGGAGTCGAACAACGTCACCTGGGATATCGTCGACATGGTTGCGGCCGACGCGATCACCGCGTGCGATGAGGGGTTGATCATGGAGATCGATCCTGACACCTGGCTGGCGCCTGCGCCGGACGGGACTCCTGCGTCGGAGGATTTCTTCGCCGGCACCCTGTCGCCGGGTGGCACCAACTGCTTCATCCCGCAGATCGTCTATTCCACGACCTTCGGCTACCGCACCGATGTCTTCGAGGGTGAGCAGCCCTCGACGATCGCCGACGTGTTCGACCTGGAGAAGTATCCCGGCAAACGCTCGCTGGAGAGACGGCCCATCAACAATCTCGAATGGGCGCTGCTCGCCGACGGTGTCGCGCCGGCAGATGTCTACGCCATGCTCAGCACGTCCGAGGGCGTGGCCCGGGCTCTGGCCAAGCTCGACACCATCAAGGATGAGGTGGTCTGGTGGACCAAGGGCGCCCAGCCGCCGCAGCTTCTGGCAGACGGCGAGGTGGTGATAGCCTCGGCCTACAACGGCCGCCTCTTCTCGGCCATCGCGGAGAAGAACCAGCCCATCGCCATGCTCTGGGACCGCCAGGTGTTCGATCTCGACGGCTGGGTTGTGCCGGTGGGCGTCAAGGATCTCGACGCGGTGAAGGCGTATCTCTACTTCGCCACCGACACGCAGCGCTTGGCCGACCAGGCGAAGTTCATCTCCTACGGTCCGGCCCGCTACTCGTCGGCGCCGCTGGTGGGCAATCACGCCGATCTCGGCATCGACATGAAGCCCCACATGCCGACCGATCCCAACAATGCCAAGACCCTCTTCGACTTCGACTACGTCTGGTGGGCTGACCACCGGGCGGAGCTCGACGAGGTGTTCAACACCTGGCTCGCCAAGTAACGGAGCCTTAGAGGGGCGGGACGCGCATGTGCGCCCCGCCCCCACTTTTTCGAGACCCCTGAGCGAGACGTAGGCCCGCGCGCATGTCGACGGCCGCCGATAGCACTCTGCGAACCGCCGATGGCGTGCCACTGAAGACGAGCCTGCGCCGGGCGATGGCTCGCAGGCGTGTCCGCACGTTCTTGCTGGTCGTCCCCATTCTGGCGTTCTTGATGATCACATTCGTTTTTCCCGTTATCGACATGCTGTTCAGAAGTGTCGACAATCAGATCGTTTCGTCCGTTCTTCCCCGTACGACGCTGGCCATTCAAAGCTGGGACCCTGCGAGCGAGGAGTTGCCGCCGGAATTCGTCTACGAAGCCCTGGTGCTGGACATTCAGGAGTCATTCAAGGACAAGACATTAGGCCGTGCCGGGCGTCGCTTGAATTACGAACAATCCGGAATAATGAGCTTGTTCCGGAAATCGGGACGACGGGCTAAGCGCATCACAGAGGCTCCCTTCAGGGACCAGGTCTTGGCGATCGATCAGCGCTGGGCGGAGCTGACAACCTGGCAATTGATTTATCAGGAATCGAGCAAGGTAACCGAAAGTTACTTCTTGTCTGCCGTCGACCTGCGGGTTGACTACAAGGGTGAGATCTCCTGGAAGGCAGAGGAGCGACGAATTTATCTGTTTCTGTTCTATCGCACATTATGGATGAGTGCGCTCATCACCGTATTCTGCCTGCTCCTCGGCTATCCGATTGCCTTCCTCCTGGCGACGTTACCGCCGCGCCAAAGCAATCTCTTGCTGATTCTCGTCCTGCTGCCATTCTGGACCTCTCTCTTGGTCAGGACGACTGCGTGGATCGCGCTACTGCAGTCCGAGGGAGTGTTGAATGACTTGATGGTATTCGTGGGCATAATTTCCGAAGACGGTCGTTTGCAGATGATTCACAACAAGATCGGCACGTTTGTGGCGATGACGCATATTCTCTTGCCCTTCATGATCCTGCCTCTCTATTCCGTGATGAAAACGATTCCCTCCACTTATATGCGGGCGGCGCGTTCTCTGGGCGCATCGCCGTTCACTGGCTTTATCAAGGTCTATATGCCCAATACCGTGCCGGGAATTGGCGCTGGTTGCATTCTAGTTTTCATTCTATCGATCGGCTATTACATCACGCCCGCCCTCGTTGGAGGGCGGACCGGCACGTTCATCTCGAATATCATCGCCCTGCATATCAGCGAGACGTTGAACTGGGGTCTGGCCGCTGCACTGGGCGTGATCCTGCTGGCGCTCGTCCTGTTGCTCTATTTCCTCTATGACAGGATCGTGGGCGTCGCCAACATGAAGCTTGGTTAGGGCTTATGCCTCCGCCACTGCACGCAACGCACTCGGAACGGGTTTGGTACTATACGTTCCGGACGCTATGTGTGCTGATTTTCATTTTCTTGGTCGGCCCGATTTTCGTCATTATTCCGCTCAGCTTCAACGAGCTTCCCTACTTCACCTTCACGCCGGAAATGCTTTCCTTCGATCCGGCAGGTTACAGCACGAAGTGGTACCAGGAATTCTTCACCGAGGATTCTTGGCAAAGGGCGGTACAAAACAGTTTCCTGATTGCGATATTTGCCACGCTCATTTCGACGTTCCTCGGCACCCTGGCGGCGCTCGGGCTAAGCAGGCCCGAGATGCCCTTCAGGAAGACCATCATGGCGCTGTTGATTTCGCCCATGATCGTGCCGCTCATTATCTCGGCTGCGGGCATGTATTTCTTCTACGCGCGGATCGGCCTTGCCTCGACGCACGTCGGCGTCATTCTCGCTCACGCGGCATTGGGTATCCCGTTCGTCATCATCACGGTGACGGCCACGCTGGTTGGCTTCGACCATTCGCTGACGCGCGCGGCCGCAAGCCTGGGCTCCAGCCCGACCCGCACCTTCTTCGTGGTAATCGTGCCCCTGATCCTGCCCGGCGTCATCTCGGGCGCGCTGCTGGCCTTCATCACCTCCTTCGACGAGGTGGTCGTCGTGCTGTTCGTGGGCTCGGTGGAGCAGCGAACCATCCCCTGGAAGATGTTCTCCGGGATTCGCGAGGAGATCCGCCCAACCATCCTGGCGGTCGCCACGCTCCTGGTCTTCATATCGATCGTGCTGTTGACGATGGTGGAACTGCTGCGCCGGCGAAGCGAGCGGCTGCGTGGGATTCGCTCGTAACGCAGCGCAAGAGCGGGGCTCATAACAAAACGCTAACGGAATTTCCGTATGTTCTTGTAATGTTCTTTATTGCCGCCTATGCTGCGGCGATGAGGGACGTGCGCAAGGGGCGGGGAGCGGCGAGCAACCCGAGCGGGCGCTACGAGCGCCACCGTTATGAGGCCTTCGACGACGGTTGGGATACCATCGACGAGGCGCAGGCGCCGCTTCGCACCCAGGTACGGCCCGACGCCAGCCGCACGGTGATCACTCGCAACAGCTCGCCCGATCTCGGCTTCGACCGATCCATCAACGTCTACCGGGGCTGCGAGCATGGCTGCGTCTATTGCTACGCGCGCCCCACGCATGCCTATCTCGGCCTCTCGCCCGGCCAGGACTTCGAGAGCCGCATCTTCGCCAAGTACGATGCGCCCGCCCAGCTCGAGCGCGAGCTGGCGCGCCCCAGCTACGAATGCCGCATGATCGCGATGGGCACCAACACCGACCCCTACCAGCCAACCGAGCGTCGCCTCGCGCTGACACGGGGTGTGCTCGAGGTGCTGGACCGCCACGACCACCCGGTCGGGATCGTGACCAAATCGGCGTTGGTGACGCGGGATGCCGACATACTCGCCCGCATGGCACGGCGTCGGCTCGCCACGGTCGCGCTCTCGGTCACGACGCTGGACCGCGAGCTCGCCCGAACCATGGAGCCGCGGGCATCGACGCCGGCGAACCGGCTGGAGGCAATCAAGACGCTGAGTGCGGCTGGTGTGCCGGCAGGGGTGATGGTGGCGCCCATCGTCCCCGGCCTCACCGATCACGAGATGGAATCGATCCTCGAGGCGGCCTGCGAAGCCGGCGCCGGCCGCGCGGGGTACGTGCTGTTGCGTCTGCCCCAGGAAGTCCGGGAGCTGTTTCTGGAATGGCTTTCGGTCCACGCGCCCAACAAGGCCAAACGCGTGGTCTCTCTCTTGCAGGGGATGCGCGCGGGCCGGCTCAACGATCCCGACTTCGGCTCTCGCATGATTGGCGCCGGCCCCTACGCCGACTTGCTGGCTGCACGCTTCGCCGCGGCGACGAAGCGCCTCGGGCTCACGCGGCGGGGGCCGAATCTCGACACGGGGCGCTTCCGCCCGCCTTCCCGCAACCCGGCGCAACTCGAACTGTTCTGAGCCGCTGGAGTGCACGCCAAGCGTGTTAGAACAGCTCTATGGCGGGAAGAAGAAGGCAGCGGGAGCAGCCCGATCTCTCGCTGGAACGCGCGGCCGGCGGGCGTGTGGCCGGCGTCGACGAGGCCGGGCGGGGCCCGTGGGCGGGGCCGGTGGTCGCGGCGGCGGTGGTGCTCGATGTCGGGGACCTGCCGCCACGGGTACGCGCGAGAATCACCGATTCCAAGCTGCTCACAGCGGAACAGCGTGCCGCGCTCCACCCCGCGATTCTGGCTTGCGCCGACGCCGCCGTCGGTATCGCCAGCGTCGCCGAGATCGACAGCATGAACATCCTTCATGCCACGATGCTCGCCATGCGCCGCGCCGTCGCCCGCCTCGCCCAGGTTCCCGACCTGGTTCTGGTAGACGGCAACCGCGCGCCCAGCCTGCCCTGTCCGGTGAAGACGGTGGTGGGCGGGGACCGCGAGAGCCTCTCGATCGCAGCGGCCTCGATCGCCGCCAAGGTAACCAGAGACCGTCTGATGGCACGGCTTGCCGCGGACTATCCGGGCTACGGCTGGGAACGGAACGCCGGCTACGGCACGGCCGAGCACCGGGCCGCGCTCGCTCGGCTCGGGCCTTGCGAGCACCACCGGCGCTCCTTTCGTCCGATCCGCGAACTCTTGGAAGACCAACCGTGAGCAGCCGCGTGTCCGGCGACGATCTCGTCGTCCATCCGCCGAGCATTCTCCGCTGGCGCGGGCGCCACTTCGCCTGCGCCATCGGCCGGGGCGGGGTGCGGACCGACAAGCGCGAGGGCGATGGTGCCACGCCGGCCGGCCGCTTTCCCCTCCGCCGGGTTCTCTACAGGCCTGACCGCATGGCACCGCCGCGCTCGCTGCTCCCCATGACGCCGCTGAGCCCGAGGGATGGCTGGTGCGACGACCCCGCCCACCCGCTCTACAATCGTCCGCTTCGCCTGCCTCACGAAGCCCGGTACGAGGAGCTGTGGCGGGCGGACCGGGTCTACGACCTGATCGTCATTCTCGGCCACAACGATGCGCCCGTCGTGCCGGGCCTGGGGAGCGCCGTGTTCCTGCACGTGGCCCAGCCGGACTACGCGCCGACGGCAGGCTGCGTCGCCGTTGCGGCGGGCGACCTGCTGACGATCCTGGCCGGTGTAGGCCGCCACGCGTGGCTCCGCGTGCCGCCCGCGGTGGCTCCGCGCTAAGGACGAGGCCGGGCCCCGAATATGGCCGTGCCGATCCTGACGTGGGTGGCGCCGAGCGCGATCGCGGTGCGGTAGTCGGCCGACATGCCCATGCTGAGGCCTTCCAGCCCGTGACGCGCGGCGAGCTCCCGCAGCAGCGCGAAGTGGGGGGCAGGGTCCTCGGCGGCGGGCGGGATGCACATGAGCCCGATCACCGGCAGCATCAGATCGTCCCGGCACTGCGCGACCAGCGCGTCGAGATCATCAGGCAGCGCGCCGGCCTTCTGCGACTCGGCCCCGGTGTTGACCTGGATGAAGCAGTCCGGCCGCTTCCCCTGGCGATCCATCTCGCGGGCCAGCGCCGCAGCCAGCTTCGGCCGGTCGATCGCGTGGATGGCATCGGCGACCGCCACGGCGTCCCGCGCCTTGTTGGTTTGCAATGCGCCGATGTAGTGAAGCACCGCACTTGGCCATTCGGCGCGGAGCGACTGCCACTTCTTGCTTGCCTCCTGCACCCTGTTCTCGCCGAAGGTCGCGTGGCCGGCGGCGAGCGCGGGCAGGATCCGGCTCGCTGGGTGTCCCTTGGAGACGGCGATCAGCGTAATCTCGCCAGCGTCGCGGCCGGCGGCGCGGGCTGCGTCCTGGACCTCGGCCTTGACCGCGGCCAGATTGGCCGGGACGTCAACGACCGCCGGACCGTCTTCGAGGGGAGCGGGAGATGCGTGCGCCATGGGAGCCTGATCAGAGCGAGCGATGGGAACGCTAACAGAGGCAGCGGCGAGCCTCAAACGAGCGGCCGGGAGCGCCCTGCCCGCGCTCATCCTGATGACGGACGAGGTGCGGCTCGCCGATCCCCTGCCGGCTGCCCGCGCGTTGCCGGCTGGGAGCGCCATCATCCTGCGCCACTACGGTGTGCCGGAGCGCGCAACGCTCGCCCGTGGGCTGGCCGCCATCGCCCGCCGGCGTAGACTCGTCCTGCTGGTAGGAGAGGACCCGGTGCTCGCGCGGCGCGTCGGCGCGGCAGGCGTCCATCTGCCGGAGCGCGCCATTCGCCGGGCGCGCACGGTGCGCTGGCAGCGGGACTGGCTGGTCACCGCCGCCGTCCATTCTCATGCGGCGCTGGTCTCGGCTGCGGCCTGCGGGGCGGACGCGGCTCTGCTGTCTCCCATCTTTGCCACGGCGAGTCACCCGGACCAGCGTGCCCTCGGCCTCCAGCGCTTTGCGGCGCTCGCGCAGGCGAGCCCGGTCCCGGTCTATGCTCTCGGCGGCATCGGTCGCGCCCATGCGAGCTTGTTGAGAGGCAGCGGCGCGGTCGGGATCGCCGGAATCGGCGGGCTTGTTCCCCAGTCTCTCGGTCGGTGAGCGCGAAGAGCCGCTCGATACGGTCGATTAGCACCTGCATCGACCGCGAGCGCCGGCCGGTGAGGCGGCTCGTGCGACTCGCCAACGATACAAACGCCTTGGGTCCCCAGCAGCGGGGTGGGTGCCAACCGTCGGCAACGCTTACCCCTCCCGCTCACTCACCGGTGCACTTCAGCGCACCAGCGCACTATCCGACCAGACGGGATCGAATTCGACCGGTGCGCGGTGCCCCCCTTCGCGTGCAGTGCGGCCCGGATGCCCCCTCCTCACCCCGGCCCTCTCCTCCCCGAGGGGGAGGAGAGGGAGAACAGGCGGCGCCGCCCACGTCCCCCCTCCGCCTTTGGGGAGGGGGACAGGGGCAGGTGGGGAGCGTTCGGGTCAAGGTGATCCCGTGTGGTCGGATGCTGCTCTAGCCGCCCTTAGACCGACCGGCACATAGCCAAAGCGTTCCATCTGAACGCGGTGTCGTTCCACCACCCGACGAACCTGAGCATCGGTAAGAACTTGGCGCCATCCATCCACCTTCCCTGCGCGGAAGAAACGCTGCTGCCTCGAGCTACTCTCGATAAAGCCCGAGCGATCCTCCTGAGCGCGCAAGGCTCTGAAGGACGCATGACGAATGGCCCGATCGATGCGCTCCCGCGGCGGCTTGAGCCCCAAGAATCGGGCGATTGCGCGAAACGTGGGTCCGGGACGGCGGCTCATGTCCTCATAGCGCACAACGTGGGTCGCGGGATGGGGCCTGCCGGTCCAGCTCTCCACATGGGTGGACCAATCGCAACGATGTTCGGGCACATTCGTTTCTCTTGCACTCGTGTTGTGGCCGGCGTTTGCCATCTCGGTAATGATTTCTTCCACCGGGCGATCGACGTGATGGGCGTAAGAGAGAGCCACGTCGAGAGGATTGCGTACGACGTAAATCGCGCCTGCGGTGAGGCTTTGGGTGATCATGGGTGTGCCGTCGACCTCAACATGCGCGTTGTGGGTCTTAACCAACGCCGTATCCGGCGCCATCTCGGCGATGAGCGCATGCACTTTGGGCCTGAGGCGCGCAAGATCGGCGTCGCTCAGGTCTTTGGGCGAACGCGGATCGATACGCCCATACCAAACTGCATCGCTGTCGACGGGAGAAAACCCCGACATCTTGTTGATGTCGAAGGGCGTGCTCGGATTGTGTAACAGGTTCAGCAGGAAGGCCCGCAACCATGTATTGCCGGACTTGGGATAGGAAGCCAGCCAGAGGATCTTGCTCATGCAAGGCAGCCCCTCTCGGGGGTGCTGGGCGGGCATCGAACCGAGAACAGCTGGCGCACCGTTGCGGCACTGTAAGATGAGGGGAGGCGACGAGCCGGCATCCTAAAGGGCCGGCGGCCCGCCTTCGAGAGGAATAATGTCCACCGCCGTGCCGCGCGCGGCGGCCGGCGCGTGGGGCGGGCGAATAACGAGGCACTGCGCCTTTACCAGCAGCGACAGCATCGAGCTGTCCTGCTTCGCGAACGGCGTGGCGATGGGCGCGCCGCTCTCGTCGCGCGTGAGCGTCGCGCGGAGATAGTCCTCCCGCTCGTCGTTCTCCCCGACATCTGCGCCCAGGTTCGCTTGCTGAACCATCGGGTGAGCGCCTTCGTCGGTGCCGAGCATGCGCGCCATCGCGGGTCTCAGGAAGATCAGCGCGCAAACCAGCGACGAGACCGGGTTGCCCGGCAGGCCGAGCAGGTGGGTGCCGCCCACGGTGCCGAACATCAGCGGCTTGCCCGGCCGCATGGCGATCTTCCAGAAGTCGAGAGCGAGCCCTTCGTCCTTGAGGGCGTCGCGGATCAGATCGTGCTCACCCACCGAAGCGCCGCCGGTGGTGATCAGGAGGTCGGCGCCGCGCGCGCCGGCGGCGAGGCGCACGAGGGAGTCCTCGTCGTCTCGCGCGATGCCGAGGTCGATGGCCTCGCCCCCGCAGCCTTCCACCACCGCTCTGAGCGCGTGCGTATTGGAGCTCACGATCTGGTTGGCGCCCAGAGGCTCGCCGGGCATGACGATCTCGTCGCCGGTGGCCAGCAGCGCGATGCGCGGCTTGCGGCGAACCGTGAGCCACGGCTGGTTCATGGCGGCCGCGAGGCCGATGGCGCGCGCATCCAGCCGCCGCCCAGCCGGGACGCCCACCTCGCCCGCGCGAAAGTCGAGCCCTGCCGGGCGGATGTAGCGGCCCGCCGGCGCTCCTGCGCGCACGGTGATGGCGTCGCCGTCGGCGTCCGTGTTCTCCTGAATCACGATGGTGTCGGCGCCCTCCGGCACCGGCGCGCCGGTGAAGATGCGCACCGTCTCGCCGGGGCCCACGGTGCCTTCGAAGCGCGCGCCGGCCGGTACGCTGCCGATCTGGCGGAGCGTGACGGGCGGGTCCGCAACATCGGCGGCCCGCGCCGCGTAGCCGTCCATCGCCGAGACCGCGAAGGGCGGCTGGGTGATCCGGGCGACGACATCCGCCGCGAGCACGCGGCCGTGGGCCGCCGCGAGCGGCACGGTCTCCGCCGGCAGAGGCGAAAAGGCGGCGGTAATGCGGGCGACCGCCTCGGCAACCGGAATCATCGCTCAGGGCGCCTGGAACTCGCCCGACCGGCCGCCCGCCTTGTGGGTGAGCCGCACGTCGGTGATGCGCATGCCGCGATCGGCGGCCTTGCACATGTCGTAGACGGTGAGCGCGGCGACGCTGGCGGCGGTCAGCGCCTCCATCTCGACTCCGGTGCGGGCGGTGATGCGGCAGCTTGCCTCAATGTCCACGGCGCCCGCCGCCTCGTCGCAGGTGAGCATCACGTCGATGGCGCTGAGTGAGAGCGGATGGCAGAGCGGGATCAGGTCGGCGGTGCGCTTGGCGGCCATGATGCCGGCGAGGCGGGCGACGCCGAGCACGTCCCCCTTGGCGACGCCGCCTTCTTCGATCAGGCGCACGGTCTCGGGCTTCATCAGCACCCGCGCCCGCGCCGTCGCCCTGCGCTCGGTCACCTCCTTCTCGGTGACGTCCACCATGCGCGCCTTGCCGTCTTCGTCGATGTGGGTGAGCCGGGTCATCGCTCAGCCGTCCGCGGCCCGTGCGCCCGGCGCCGCGCCGGATACGGGCGCGAGCAGAGCTGCCGTCGCCGCCGCGACATCGGCCTGACGCATCAGGGATTCGCCGACGAGGAAGCGGCGCACGCCGAGCGCCGTCATGCGCGCGATGTCGTCAGGGCCGTGCAGCCCGCTCTCGCAGACGATCGGCGGACCGTCGGCCGCGAGCGGCGCCAAGCGCTCGGTGGTTGCGAGATCGACCTTGAGGGTCTTGAGGTTGCGGTTGTTGATGCCGAGCAGCGAGGCGTCGAGCCGGAGCGCCCGCCAGAGTTCGTGCTCGTCGTGGACCTCCACCAGCGTGTCCATGCCGAATTCCGTTGCCGCTGAGGCGAGCTCGGCGGCCTGGTCGTCGCCGAGGGCAGCCATGATGAGCAGGATGCAATCCGCACCCAGCGCCCGCGCCTCCACCACCTGATAGGGGTCCAGCATGAAATCCTTGCGTAGCACGGGGAGCGAGACCGCCGCGTGCGCCTCCGTCAGGTAGCGGTCCTCGCCCTGGAAGTAGTCCTTGTCCGTCAGCACCGAGAGGCAGGCTGCGCCGCCGGTGGCGTAGGCGGCGGCCAGCGCCGGCGGGTCGAAGTCTGCGCGGATCAGGCCCTTGCTTGGCGATGCCTTCTTGAGCTCGGCGATGAGCGCCGGGCGGCCCCGTTCGGCCACCGCGGCGAGCGCCCGGGCGAAGCCGCGCGGCGGCTCGACCGCCTGCGCGCGTTCCGCAAGAGCCGCCTGGGAGACGGCCCGCTTGCGCGCCGCGACGTGATGGCGCTTGTCGTCGCAGATCTTGGCGAGGACGTCGCTCATTGGCCGGCGGTACCCTGGGCCTCGGCGGCCGCGCCCCGGCCGCTGATCTCGACGAGCCGGTCGAGCGCGGCCTGGGCCTTGCCGCCGTCGACCGCTTCGGCGGCCTCGCGCACGCCCTCCCGCAGATCGCCCGCGCGCCCGGCGACGACGAGCGCTGCGGCTGCATTGAGCAGCACGATATCGCGCGCCGGGCCCGGTTCGCCGGCGAGCACGGCGCGGACGATGCCGGCGTTGTACTCCGCATCGCCGCCCTTCAGGTCCTCAGGCGCGGCCCGCGGCAGGCCGGCGTCCTCCGGCGCGATCTCGAAACGGCGGATCGTGCCGCCGTCGAGCTCGACCACGGCAGACGGCCCCGTGGTGGTGAGCTCGTCCGTGCCGTCGCTGCCGTGGACGACCCAGACACGCTCGGAGCCGAGATTACGCAGCACCTCGGCCATGGGCGCCGTCCACTTGGTGTCGAACACGCCGATCACCTGTCGCTTGGCACCGGCCGGGTTCGAGAGCGGACCCAGCAGGTTGAAGACCGTTCGCGTGCCGAGCTCGACGCGGGTGGGCCCCACATGGCGCATGGCGCCGTGGTGCCGGGGCGCCATGAGGAAGCCGATGTTTGCTTCCCACAAGGCTTCGCGGACGAGTGCCATGTCCGCGTCGATGGTGACGCCGAGGGCGGCGAGCAGGTCGGCCGAGCCCGAGCGCGAGGAGAGCGCGCGGTTGCCGTGCTTGGCGACCGGCACGCCGCAGCCTGCGGCGACGAGCGCCGCGGCGGTCGAGATGTTGAAGGTGCCCTTCGCATCGCCGCCGGTGCCGCAGGTGTCGATGGCGCCGTCGGGCGCCTCAATGCTGAGCGCGCGGGCGCGCATGGCCTGCGCGCCGCCGGTGATCTCGTCGACCGTCTCGCCACGCACGCGGAGCGCCATGAGGAAGCCACCCATCTGCGATGGTGTCGCCTCGCCTTCCATCATCGCGTCGAAGGCGGTGCGCGACTCTTCGACGGTGAGCGCCGCGCCGCTCGCGACGCGTCCAATCAGCGCCTTGAAGTCGGTCGAGTCCGTCATGGAAGTTTGAAGCCCGCTCGCTCGCCCGCCAGTATCAGATGACGCCGCCCGGCAAATGCGCCCCGTGTTATAGCCGGTTCTCGATGAAACGCCATGCGGCAGAACAGGACGCTCAATGCAGCGGGCGGCTTGTCGCACTCCACCGGGGTGGTTAGCCTCGCCGTCATGGAACGGGGGACGCCCACCCACTACGTGGTTGTCGAGGGGCTGGCAGGCGAGGAATCGACTTGGCGCGTCGTCCGGGCCGAGGAACACACCCGAGGGCGTAGGCTCTATGCCTTCGTCGGCACCTGTCAGACCCGCCGAGCTGCGCTCTCCCTCGCCCGAGCGCTCAACGAAAAGCGCGCCGTGGACGAGGAAACGCTGCGTGCCGCGGCCTTGCGCGGGCAGGCGCTCGCCCCTGGCCGCGCAGATATCGCGCCCGCGCCGGACCCTTACCGGCTCAGGCCCTCTTGTTGAGGCTGGTCGCCCTCAAGCGTTTCGCTTCCTGATCTCGTCGAGATAATCGAGCACCCGCTCGGACGAGACGATGTCGGCGTAGCGGCGGCCGACGTCGCGCAGATTGTCCCGGTGCGGCCGCTCGTCGGCATCGCCCACGCAGTCCTCGGGCACCATGGTGCGAAAGCCGTGGGAGAAGGAATCGATCACGGACGCTCGGATGCAGCCGCTGGTCATGCAACCCATGACGATGGTGGTGTCCACCCCGTGCTTGGTGAGGAAGGTAGTCACCGGTGTCTGGAAGAAGATCGAGGGGCCCGACTTGCGCAGGATGTAGTCGTAGTCCGGGTCGGAGGTTCGGGGCTCCATCTCGGCGCAGGGGTCGCCCTCGAAGAAGCTCTCGCGCACCGGCGCGATCTTCCAGTAGGGCATGTCGCGCTCGGAATGATAGGCGGTGTAGCAATTGGCGACCGGCACCCGCGCCGCCCGCGCGGCCTCCAGCACCCGCGCGGTGTTATCCACGGCGCGATGCACGAGCGGGCAGTTACCGAGGGGAAACTGCGGTTGGGTGAAGCCGGTCTGGAAATCGACCACGAGGACGCCGGGACGCTCGCCAAAGCCGATCTCCATCGCGCCGTAGCCGATGTCCTGGTAGGTGTCGTCGCTCATCGCCTCCCCCTCGCTCGTGCGGCCGCTCAGGCGATCAAACCGGTGCCGATGCCATAGGGCGCAGCCCAACCAAGGCCCTCCAGCGTGCCGCCTTTGGGCCGGTACTCGCACCCGATCCAGCCCTCGTACCCCGCGGCATCGAGCATGTCGAAGAGGTAGGGGTAGTTGATTTCCCCCACGTCGGGCTCGTGGCGGCCGGGGACGCCCGAAACCTGGATGTGGGCGATGATCGCGCGGTGCTCGGCGAAGCCCGCTGCCAGGCTGCCCTCCATGATCTGCCGGTGATAGAAGTCGTACTGGAGCAAGAGGTTGTCGCTCCCCACCGTCTCGATCACCCGCTGCGCCTGGCCGGCGGTCGACAGCAGGTAGCCTGGATTGTCGATCGTGTTCAGCGGCTCGATCAGGGCATGGATGCCTCCGCGTCCCAAAGCCTCCGCCACGTAGGCGAGGTTGCCGACGAACGTGTCCTCGTAGGCCCGCGTGTCCGCCCCTTCCGGCACGAGGCCGGCCATCACGTGGAGCTGGCGGCAGCCCAGCGCATCGGCATAGCGGAGCGCGTTGTCGACCGCGCGGCGGACGTCGTCTTGCCTTCCTGGCAATGCGGTAACGCCGCGCTCGCCGGCCTCCCAGTTGCCTTGCCCGAGGTTGAAGAGGACCTGGGAGAGCCCGTTGTCGTCGAGGCGCGCCGCGATCTCCCCCGGCGGCGCGAGATCGTAGGGAAACAGGAACTCGACCGCCCTGAAGCCCGCGCGCTGCGCCGCCTCGAAGCGGTCGAGGAAGTCATGCTCCTGGAAGAGGAAGCTGAGATTGGCGGCAAACTTCGGCATGGTCCCTCCGGCGCCCGGCGGCCCCGGCGAGGCTGCGCGTCAGAAACAACCGAGCGCGGCGCCCGCCCGCTCGATCCACATGACGAGGTATGAGTCGGTGACGCTCTGGTAGGCCTCGGCGGCGAGCGCGTAGCAGGTGTCCGTGTGCGCGGCAACGAGGCCTGCGCCGAGCGCCGCCGCCCCGACCAGGAGCCTGCGGCGGCCCGGGCCACGAATCCTGCGCCGATCTGCCGTCACGTCCGCCATCGCCGCGGCATTATGCGCCCACGCGGACTCTTTTCATATCCCTCAGGCGCCGGGGGGGGGGGGGGGGGCCCGGGGGGGGTTGGGGGGGGGGGGGGGGCCGGGGGGGGGGCGGGGGGGGGGGGGG
>JAPPKP010000332.1 GCA_028819955.1 Rhodospirillaceae bacterium
AGTCCGAGCTCCTGGTTCACGACCAGACCAACCGGCCGCTCGCCGGCATCCTGGCCGAGATGGAGCCGCCGGACTTCCCCATGGCGCTCGGCGTGCTCTTCTGCAGCCCGGAAGAGAGCTACGAGGCGGCGGTTTACGCGCAGATCGAGGACGCCAAGGCGAAATCCAAGGCAGACGGCATCGACGCGTTGCTGCGGACCGGCCATACCTGGACGGTCGAGGCGCGCTGATCGCCGATACCGCCGCCCCGGCACCCCGCTTCACCGATTGGCCGATGAGACTGCGATGGTCGAGGCCCTGATCTTCGACATCTTCGGCACGGTGGTCGACTGGCGCACCGGCGTCGCCCGCGAGGCCGAGGCGTTCTTCGCGGATTCTGAGCGAACGGTCGATCCCATCGCCTTCGCGGATTCGTGGCGGGCCAAGTACCAGCCGTCGATGGAGGAAATCCGCTCCGGGCGCCGCGGCTACACGGTGCTCGACGTGCTCCATCGCGAGAACCTGGACGCGACGCTGGCGGAGTTCGGGCTCGACGACGCCGTGGACGACGAGGGCCGCGCGCGCCTCAACCGGGCGTGGGAGAAGCTGCCGCCGTGGCCGGACGCAGTGCCGGGGCTGGAGGCTCTGCACAGCCGCTATCTGCTGGCGCCCTGCTCCAACGGCTCGATCGCGATGATGGCGCGGCTCGCGCGCTCCGCCGGGCTGCCGTGGGACGCCATCGTGGGCGCCGACATCGCGCAGGACTACAAGCCGCAGGCGGCGGTCTACACCGCTTCGGCCGCTGCGCTCGGCCTCGCGCCCGAGGCCGTGATGATGGTGGCCGCGCACAACTTCGATCTCGCGGCGGCGCGGGAGGCGGGGCTCAAGACGGCCTTCGTTTCGCGCCCCGACGAGTACGGCGACGGCCCGGTCGGCACCCCCGATCTCGCCCCCAGCGACGACTGGGAGGCCGTGGTGCCGGATTTTGTGGCCCTCGCCCGGCAAATGGGGGCGGGCAGGTAGTTCACGAGTATGATCTCGTCGTCTCGTTCAGCCAGCAGCTTTGGGCTGATCGAGGGGATGGTTCTTGGCCTCCCAAGCCTCCACAAGCGTCACCAAAGCGTCGAGACGATCGCCATCAGGCGTGTGGCGTTTCGCCGTCATCAGGCTCTCGATCTCCTCCATGGCGCGCCGGTGGTCCCGTTCGCTCTTTATCGGCTCGATGCTCATGACTCGATGCTCACTCTTGAGTCGGTATATGGCCGTGGCGGGCGAGGAATTCGAGCACGTAGGTCGGCAGGCCGAAGTCTGGGAGGTCGGCGTGGTCGGCTTCGGGGATGAACACGGCCTCCTTGGGCTCGCGGGCGCGCTTGTAGAGCTTGCGGGCGAGGCGCACGGGAATCGTCCGGTCGCGCTCGCCGTGCACGATCAGAACCGGTGCGCCCACCTTTCCGATCTTCGCCGCCGAATCGAAGCGGTCCACGATCAGGGGGCGGACCGGGAGCAGCGGGAAGCGGCCCGAGGCGATATCCACGACCGAGCTGAAGGGCGCTTCCAGCACCAGGGCGGCGGGCGTGGCCTCGCGCGCGAGGTGCACCGCGACGCCGGTGCCCAGCGATTCGCCGTAGAGAATCTGCCGGGCGTCGCCGCAGCCGCGGGCGTGCAGGAAGGCCCGCGCGGCGCGACCGTCTGCGTAGAGGCCGTCCTCGGTCGGCGTGCCGGGGTTGCCGCTGTAGCCGCGCCAGGTGGTGAGTAGAACGCCGAGGCCGGCGTTGAGGTAGGCCCGCACCTTGAAGCCGCGCATGCCGATGTGCCCGGCATTGCCGTGGAAATAGATCAGGCTCGGTAAGTCCGCGATACGGGGCGGGGCATGCCAGGCAAGCAGCGCGAGCCCGTCCTCGGTCTCGAGCGAGACCGGCTCAAGCTCGGGAACGTCCGACTCGGCCGGGGTCGGGCGGGTCCGGTCGGGATAGTAGGTGAGCGAGCGCTGGAATGCCGCCACCGGGCCGGGCGGCCCATGACGCCATAGCCATCCGAGCATCGTTCAACGAAAAGGGCACCGGGCGTTGGCGGCCCGGTGCCCTCCGTC
>JAPPKP010000057.1 GCA_028819955.1 Rhodospirillaceae bacterium
CGGCGGCTACCGGGTGAGCGGCCGCTGGCCCTTCGTCACCGGCGTGGACACCTGCGACTGGTGCATCGTCTCGGGCTACGAGGAAGGCAGGTTCGGCGAGCACGAGAGCCACCTGCACTTCCTCATCAAGCGCGAGGAGATCGAGATCCTCGACACCTGGCATGCGCTGGGCCTGCGCGGCAGCGGCACCAACGACGTGCAGCTCAAGGAGTTCTTCGTGCCGGAGCACCGGGCGCTCTCGATGGAGGCGCTGCGCGGCGGCGAATCGCCCGGCGGCCACTGGCGCGAGACCCCGCTCTATCTGCTCCCCAGCTATCCGATCTTCGGCTGCGGCATCACCAGCGGCGCGGTCGGCATCGCGCTTGAGATGGTGGCGGAATACAACGAGATCGCGCGCAAGAAGGGCTCGATCATGGCGGAGAAGCAGGTTTCCGCCTTCGCTTCGCAGCACATCCGCTTCGCCGAGGCCAAGTGCGCGGTCGACGGCGCCAAGCAGCTTCTGAGAGTCGCGGCCGACGAGATCAGCGCCATCGCCATCGACGAGGGCCGCGTGCCGAGCCTGGAGGAGCGCGCCCGCTGCCGCGCGCTCGCGACCTTTGCCGGCAACATCGCCATGTACGCCGCGCGCGCCATCTGGGACCTCTCCGGCGCCGCCAGCGTCTACACCAGGAGCTCGCTCGGCAACCTCTACACCGACATGATGGTGGCCAATCAGCACTTCACCCAGAACAAGGACGTGAACTTCACGACCTACGGGCGGATGCTCTACGGGCTCGAGATCGACAACCCGACGCTGTGACCGCCCTACGCACTTCCCCACGCTATTTCGACGATCTGAAGGAAGGCGAGCGCTTCGTCACCGGCACATGGACCCTCGACGAGGCGGAGATCGTCGCCTTCGCCCGCGAGTTCGACCCGCAGCCGATTCACGTCGATGCCGCGGGCGCAGCCGACGGCCCCTACGGCGGCCTGATCGCGAGCGGCTTCCAGACCATGGCGCTGGGGTTCCGCCTCTTCTACGAGCTCTGTGTGATCAACGAGGCCTGCATCGGCGGGCCGGGGATCGACAACGTCCGCTTCCACCGCCCCGCGCGGCCCGGCGATACCATCCGCGCCATCGCGACCGTCGCCGCGGCCTGGCCCTCGCGCTCGAGGCCCGACCGCGGATACGTGCGCATGGCCTACGATGTCCGCAACCAGCGGGACGAGCCGGTGCTGAGCTACGAGATCGTCCACATCCTCATGCGCCGCCCGCCCCCGTCTTGACTCGACGGCGCCCGTGTGCGGCCATCGGCGCACGCTGGACCGACGAGCGGAGCAGGCCATGAGCAGCCTCTACGACGGCCCGATCATCGACGCCCACCATCACCTCTGGGACCTGGGCTCCGGCCGCTACTCGTGGCTCACCGACGGCCCGCGCGAGGTGGTGTTCGGCAGCACCGCGCCGCTCATCCGCGACTACCTGCTCGCCGACTATCTGGCGGATATGGAAAGCATCGACCTGGTCAAGTCGGTCCACATCCAGGCGAGCTTTTTCGAAGACCCGGTGGCCGAGACGCGCTGGCTTCAGGGCATCGCCGACGAGCACGGCTTCCCCCACGGGATCGTCGCCTACGCCCTGCTCGAGGAGCCGGATGTCGAGGGGGTGCTGGAGGCCCACTGCGCGCATGCCAACATGCGCGGCATCCGCCACATCCTGAGCTGGCACGAGAACCCGGTCTGGACCTTCCACGAGCGCGCCGACCTGATGCAGGACGCGGCCTGGCGGCGCGGCTTCGGACTGCTGCAGCGCTTCAGTCTCTCCTTCGACATGATGATCTACTCCGGCCAGCTCGGCGACGCGCTCGATCTGGCCCGGGCCTTCCCGGAGACGCAGATTATCCTCAACCACACCGGCAGCCCGGCCGACCGGGACGACGAGGCCATTGTGGCGTGGCGCGCTGGGATGAGCGCGCTGGCCGGCGCCGCCAACGTCGCGGTCAAGATCTCCGACCTCGGTGCCTACGACCATAACTGGACGACCGAGAGCACGCGGCCCTTCATCCGCCACACCATCGACGCCTTCGG
>JAPPKP010000194.1 GCA_028819955.1 Rhodospirillaceae bacterium
CGTGCGGACGGATTGCGGCAGCAGGGTGAGCTTGTCGCGTTCCATCGACAGATGGCGCGTCAGCGTTGTCGGTTCGGCTTCGAACAAGCGCAGCCCGACAATGGCGGCCACCTCGAAGGCCGCACCGATGGAGGAGCCCATTTCGCCTTTTTCGATGCGGTGCACGAGGCCGCGCGAAATCCCGGCGCGTTCGGCGACATCGGCGACCGTGGAATTGCGTTCGATGCGCGCGTTATGGATCATCAGCCCGAGAAGCTCCGCGGCTTCGCGGGCGTAGCGGGAATAGCTTCTGTGTGCGGGCTTCGCCATTGCTCTGTACGCTCCATGAATGGATCACGAGGAGACATCTCGTCCCATTTATGGACCATTCTAGCAGATATCAGGTGAGTTGGAAAGCTTATGTTGCATAAATCGACTGTGAAATAGGCCCATGATCTGTTTATAGAACAGACTTTTGGGATCGAGCCACGATACAAAGCCTATGTTGGGTCAGCTCACCCGCCGCGACTTCGTCATCCTCGACGAGCTCGGCTACCTGCCCTTCGCCCAGGCCGGCGGGCAGCTCCTCTTCCACCTCATGAGCCGGCTCTACGAGCGAACCTCAACCGTCATCACCACAAACCTCGCCTTCGGCGAGTGGCCGACGGTCTTCGGCGACCCCAAGATGACCACGGCCCTGCTCGACCGGCTCACCCACCACTGCGAGATCATCGAGACCGGCAACGAGAGCTGGCGTTTCAAGAACCGATCCTGATCCGCAACGGCCTCCCCTGCGGCCCGGTTGCCCCGGTGGGCCAGCAGGGACCCCCCACGCGGCCTCGCTCCGCCTGAGCCGGAGACGCTATAGGGAGCGCCTCGCAGGGCGCCAAGCGTGCGTGCTTCAATCGGCGTCGCGAGCCGTGGCCATCTGCTCGAAGCCCCGCTCCAGGTCGGCGATCAGGTCGTCCGGGTCCTCGAGGCCGGCGTAGATGCGGAGCAGCGGGTAGGCCGGGTCCCACCGGGTCGCGTCGCGGAGCTTCCAGGGATAGGTGGGGAGCGCCAGGCTCTCGTAGCCGCCCCAGGAATAGCCAAGGCCGAAGAGCGCGAGCGAGTCGAGGAAGGCGTCGACCGCAGGCTCCGGCACCGGCTCCAGCACCACGCCGAAGAGGCTGGAGGCGCCCGAGAAATCGCGCTGCCAGAGCGCATGGCCGGGGTCGTCCTCCAGCGCGGGGTGGAGCACCCGCCGGACCTCCGGGCGCGACTGGAACCAGCGGGCGAGCGCGAGCCCGGTCTCCTGGTGCCGGTGCAGCCGGACGGAGAGCGTGCGCAGGCCGCGCAGGCCCAGATAGGCGTCGTCCGGCCCCGGTGCCGCACCCAGCTCCTCGAAGATGCGGCGCACCGGCTCGACGTGTTCCTCGGTGGTGGTGACCGAGCCCAGCATCGCGTCCGAGTGGCCCACGATGTACTTGGTGCAGGCCTGGATCGAGACGTCCGCGCCCAGCGCGAGAGGCTGACAGAACAGCGGCGACGCCCAGGTGTTGTCCACGATCAGCACCGCGCCCCGCTCATGGGCGGCGTCCGCAAGCGCCGGAAAGTCCTGGACCTCGAAGGTGAGCGAGCCCGGTGACTCGCCCACCACCACGCTGGTATTCTCGCGCATCAGGTCCGCGATGCCGGCACCGATGCAGGGGTCGTAGAAGCCGGTCTCGATCCCCATGCGCGCGAGCAGACCGTGCGCGAGGGCGCGCGTCGGGCCATAGGCGCTGTCGGTCATCAGCACGTGGTCGCCGCTCTTTACGAACGCCAGCAGCGCCGCCACGATCGCCGCCTTGCCGGAGCCGAACAGGTAGCAGCGGTGGCCCTGCTCCAGTGCGGCGATGGAATCCTGGAGCGGGAAGGTGGTCGGCGTGCCGTAGCGGCCGTAATAGGTCTTGCCGTACTGGCGCGCGCCGAACGTCGCCTCCCTCAGCGCCGCCGCGGTCTCGTGCAGGATCGTCGACGCGTGATAGACGGGCGGGTTGACCACGCCGTGGTTCGCCGCCGGGTCGCGCCCCATGACCGAGAGCAGCGTCTCGTCCCGGTAGCG
>JAPPKP010000385.1 GCA_028819955.1 Rhodospirillaceae bacterium
TCGGCCATCCTGGTCTGCATTTCCTGCGCCTGCTTCAGCATCTTGCCGATGTTCTTCATGGGGAGGCATCTCCGTCGTTGCCGCTGTCCGGCAGAGGCCGGTGAACCTTGCGCACGCGCGCGCCGGGGAAGGCGTCGAGGACCTGCCGCACCAGGGGATGATCCATCGCCGCCCTGTCGGCCGCTTCCTGCACCGCCCGATCCTGCTCGTCGAGGGTCGGCTCGCCGCCCTCTTCACTTAGCGCGATCATCCAGCGCTCGCCGGTCCATTCCTCGAGCCGTTCCTGGAGCAGGGCGAGCAGCTTGCTGTCCGGCGAACGCCCGCAGTTGATCTCGACCGCGCCGGCGGCGACGCGAATGGGCCGGACCTCGGTCCTGAGCCACGCGCTCAGGATTGGCTCCCGCCGCTCCTCCGCGAGCGCGGCGATCTCGCGCAAGGATGTCGGCTGCACATGCGGGTCGGATGTGACCACCGGCGCTGGCTGCGGCGCAGTCTCGGACGCCAATTCAGGGACCAACGCAGGCTCCGCCGCGGCACCGGCGCTTGCCGCACCGGTTGGTGCGGTCGTCGGAGCAGGAGCAGGCGGCGCTGTGGGCGCGTCCCTTGGCTGTGCGCCTGCCGCGCCGGCATCGATCGCTCGGAGTGCATCCGCCGGGCTCGGCAGGTCGGCGGCATAGGCGATCCGCACCAGGGTCATCTCGGCGGCAAGCGCGGGCCGCGCTGCCCGGTTGGCTTCCTCCAGCCCCTTCAACAGCATCTGCCAGGTCTGGGTGAGCGACGGCACCGCCAGCGTCTCGGCCATGGCGCGCCCGCGCGTGCGCTCGGCCTCGGGCACCGCGGGATCCTCCGCTGCGGCAGGTACATGCTTGAGCCGCGTCAGCCAATGGCAAAGCTCCAGCAGGTCCTGTAGGAGCGCCTGCGGCTCCGCGCCCGCGTCGTGAAGCTCGGAGAAGCAGTCCAGCGCGTCCTTGATCGCGCCCTTCATCAACATATCGAACAGGTCGAAGAGCCGAGTCCGGTCGGCGAGGCCCAGCATGGTCCGCACCGCCTCTTCAGTGATGCGCGAGCCCTCGTGCGCCATCGCCTGGTCGAGCACGGAAAGCCCGTCACGCACAGAGCCGTCGGCGGCCCGGGCGATGAGCGCGAGCGCCGCCGGCTCTACCTCGGCCCCTTCCTTGGCGGCGATGCCCGAAAAGTGCTCGATCAGCAATTCCATATCGACCCGGCGCAGATCGAAGCGCTGGCAGCGTGAGAGCACCGTCACCGGCAGGCGCCGAACTTCAGTCGTCGCGAACACGAACTTGACGTGGGGCGGCGGCTCCTCGAGCGTCTTCAGCAGCGCGTTGAAGGCCTGCTTCGAGAGCATGTGCACTTCGTCGATGATGTAGACCTTGTAGCGCGCCGAGACCGGGCGGTAGCGCACGCTCTCGATCAGCTCGCGCACATCGTCGATGCCGGTGCGCGAGGCGGCATCCATCTCGATCACATCGACGTGGCGGTCCTCGGTGATGGATATACAGTGGTCGCACGCCCCGCATGGATTGGGTGTCGGGCCGCCGGTCCCGTCTTCACCGATGCAGTTGAGGGCCCGCGCGATGATCCGAGCGGTCGAGGTCTTGCCCACCCCGCGCACGCCCGTCAGCAGATAGGCATGGGCCAGGCGGTCCATCGCGATCGCGTTGCTGAGCGTGCGCACCAGCGCATCCTGGCCGATCAGCCCGGCGAAGCTCGCCGGTCTGTACTTGCGCGCGAGCACGCGGTAGGCGGCGGCGTCCTCGCTCATCGGTGCATGGCGTCCTTCGGTCCGCGTCTTGCGGGGGCGGCGCGTGGGGTTGGCGGCAGGAGACCGGCAGACGACCCGGCTTGAAGCTCGTTACGGCTGCTTCCTTCCGGACCTGACCGGGTTGGCGAGTTAGCCGTCCGCCGCCGATCTCCCGCACGCACTATAGCAGGCGTCGCTTGCGGCGTTTAGGCCGCGCGCTGGGCCTTGTCGCTAGCAGATGATGTGTCCGGTTTAGGTAGCACACGAGTTGTCCGGTTTG
>JAPPKP010000244.1 GCA_028819955.1 Rhodospirillaceae bacterium
AACCCTCAATCGTTGAATCCACCACTCTCATCACTGCGTGACCGAACGCTTTCACCGCATGACCGAACGGAATTCCGCTATCCCCGGTTGCGCCCGAATTCCAGTCATCAAACCGGAATCGAGCGACAGTAAATCGGGGGCGATTTGAGACGATCCGTGGCGGCGGATCAAGGGGAAAGGGGCCGGTGGAGTCCAGAAAATGTTATATGATACAGCGACTTATAGCAGACTGGACGGCACCCGGCGGCGGGGGTCGGTGTTTGGCTGGGTCGGCAAACGAGTCCGGATCAAGTCCGGGCATGACGGTGTGAGAGGGTGGCGCCGACGAGAGCACGCTCGGAACGAACCGCATGAGAACTTCAAGACGAGACACCAACAATGTTCGCGCTTGGGAATGAGGTTCAGCCGCCGAAAATCTCGGCGTAGCGTGCGAGCTTGGCGCGCCAGGCCGCGTTGTCGAGAATCTCGCGGTTGACGATGGCTTTCGGCGGCTCTCCTTGCTTCAGCGCCTGACAGGCGATGACGTCGCCGGCGCCGAGTCCCGCGAAGCACTGGTCGGTCCAGGCCAGCGCGTGCGGCGAGAGGACCACGTTGTCGAGCTTGAGGATGGGGTCGTCGGGGTCCGGCGGCTCCGGGTCGAGCACGTCGAGCCCGGCGCCGGCGATCCGCCCCTCCTGCAGCGCGGCGGTCAGCGCCTTCTGATCCACGGTGCCGCCGCGCGAGGTGTTCACCAGATAGGCCGAAGGCTTCATCATGCCAATGAGGCGTCCGTCCACGATATGGCGGGTCTCGTCGCTCAAGAAGCAGTTGACGGTCAGGATGTCCGACTCCCGGCAGAGCGTGTCGAGATCGACCATCCGCACGCCCAGTTCCTCCGCCACCGCCGGATCGGCGTAGGGATCGCAGGCCATGAAGTTCATGTCGAACGGCTTGGCGAGGCGGAACATCTCCGCCCCGATGTTGCCGATGCCGACCGAGCCGAGCGTCTTGCCGACGATGCCCACCCCCATGTAACCGCTTCTCTTGGCGAAGCCGGCCGGGCCTTCGATGGTCAGCTGGTGCTTGATCAGGAGCTTGCCAGTGACCGCGAGGATCAGCGCGATGATGGCGACGGCGACCGGCCGGCGCACACCGTCCGGCGTGATCACCAGGCAGATGTCGTTGTCGGTGCAGGCCTGCACGTCCACGCTGTCGTAGCCGACGCCGAAGCGCGCCACCATGGCGAGCCTGCCGTCGGCGGGCACGCTGGAGCGCTCGAAGCGCTGGGCCAGCAGGATCAGCGCGTCGTGGCCTGCGAGCTCCGCCGCGTCCACCGGCCCGTCGCTGTTCTTCAGGTAGCTCCACTCGATGTCCGGATCGTCGTCGAGCGGCCCGCGGTCGAACATCGGGAAGAGCGGTTCGCCCTCCGGCGTGAGATAGTCCGCGCTCAGTGCGATTCTGAACTTTTCAGCCATAACCTTTTGTTCTCCCTTATCTCTTCGGCCGCCGCCGGCCGCGTTTGCATTGGGCGCGCAGGCCCTCTGCACCCTCGCGCATCGCCTGCTGCAGCAGCCAGACATCGCCCGAATAGCAGATGAAGTCGAACCCTTCCTTGAACAGCGCCACGCCGGTCTCGACGTTGGGCACCAGCCGACCTAAGGACTTGTTGTGCTTTTTCGCGGCATTGGCGATCCGCGCCACCGCCGCGGTGAAGTCCGGATGGTCGAACTGGCCGGCGATGCCCATGGAGACCGAGAGGTCGAAGTGGCCGATCCAGAGCACGTCGACGTCCTCGATCGCCGCGATGTCGTCGACGTTCTCGACTCCCTCGCCGGTCTCGATCAGGGCGACGAAGGTGCAGCGCCGGTTGGCGTTCCGCAGCTTCTGCTTCACGTCGCCGGGTGCGTAGCGGTCGTGGGCGATCTGCAGCGCGACACCGCGCTCGCCGTCCGGTGCGTACTTGACGTAGCTCAGCAGCTCCCGCGCCGCCTTCGCCGAGCCCACCATGGGCAGCATGATGCCCTCGGCCCCCATGTCCATGGCGCGCGCCGCATGGTGG
>JAPPKP010000302.1 GCA_028819955.1 Rhodospirillaceae bacterium
TGCTGATCGAGGACGGCATCCTGCGCGGCTACCTGCAGGACCGCATGAACGCGCGCCTCATGGGCATGGAGCCAACCGGAAACGGCCGGCGCGAGAGCTTCGCGCACTCGCCCATGCCGCGCATGACCAACACCTTCATGCTCGACGGCGCCGACGAGCCGGAGGAGATCATCGGCCGGGTCAAGAAGGGCATCTACGCCAAGAACTTCAGTGGCGGTCAGGTGGACATCACCTCCGGCAAGTTCGTGTTCTCGGCCGCCGAGGCCTACTTGATCGAGGACGGCAGGACGACCGCGCCGCTCAAGGGCGCGAGCCTGATCGGCAACGGGCCCGACGTGCTCACCCGCGTTGCCGCGATCGGCAACGACTTCGCGCTCGACACCGGCGTCGGCACCTGCGGCAAGAACGGCCAGGGCGTGCCGGTCGGCGTTGGCCTGCCCACGCTGCTGGTGGACCCGATCACCGTGGGCGGCACGGACGCCTGACGCACGCCAGCCCGTGTTCGGAGCAATGATACCAGCGCCTGATTATGCTGCGGGCTCGGTGCGCCTCGTGGTAGAACCGGTTATGAACGTTCAACGGAGACAGCCGGCATGAGGCGCTCGAATATCGTCGTGGGGTTGCTCGCCACGCTCCTTATGGGCTTGACGGCGGCCGGCTGCGAGAACTCTGGCAACCTGCAAGCGCCGCGCCCCGATCCCGTGCGCGGCGGCGATGCTAAAGTCCAAGGCAAGATATTCGGCGACGACGGCCTTGTACTGTTTAGAAGCGGCGGTCGAGAGGAGGCGCCTCGCAGCGGCATCGGCGTCAATGCCTTCCTATGGCGCGCGACCCTCGACACCATCTCGTTCATGCCGCTGCTCTCTGCCGATCCCTTCGGCGGCGTGATCATTACCGAGTGGTACGCGCCGCCCGAGAGCCCCGACGAGCGCTTCAAGATGACGGTCTACATTCTCGGCAGGGCGCTGCGCGCGGACGGCGTGCGGGTCTCCGTCTTTCGCCAAGAACGCGGCGGGGACGGCCAATGGGTGGATCGTCCCACGAATCCGGACACCGCCGTCAGCCTCGAGAACAAGATCCTCGACCGCGCACGCCAGCTGCGTACCGCACAACTCGGCCGATAAACGGGCGAGCGCCTGGTGTCCTGATCGAGAAGTTCGACTGAATACACGAGATATCCCCACCACGTCATGGCCGGGCTTGACCCGGCCATCCACGCGTCGGCTCGGGACGCAACGGATCTGGCAGAGAGAGATGCCCGGATCAAGTCCGGGCATGACGAGAAGAATTGGAGAGTCGGGGAGACTGCACGGTCAACCCAACATCATGTGAACTTCAGAAACAGGACACTACCGGAAGTGCGGGAGCACGTGGTCGGCGTAGGCGGCGACGATCTGCTCCTCGCCGCCGTTGGTGAGGTAGATGTTGAACTGGGTGACGCCGGCGGCCTCTAGCGCCCGGATCTTCTCGACATGGGCCTCGGCCGGGCCGATCACGCAGAAATCCTCGGTGATCCCGGGCGAGACATAGGCACTGTTGTCCGATTCCAGCGCGGTGTGCTGGCGATAGTCGTAGCCTTCGTCGGCGCCGACGCCCTCGCGTTCGGCGATGTAGGCGGTGAGGCTCTTCGGCACGAGGTCGGTGCCGGCGCCGTGGTGCTTCACGATGTCGGCCACGTGGTTGCCCACCAGCGCCGGGAACCACTTGGTCTGGGCGATCCCCGCCTCGCGGTCGCCGACCCAGACCGGCGCGCAGGCCATGACGCGGTAGCCCGCCATGTCGCGGCCGTGCGCCTGGCCGGCGGCGCGCGCCTGGTCCCCCATCCACTGGCAGAGGCCGACATCGGCGAGCTGCACGATTAGCCCGTCGCCGACGCGGCCCGCCGCCGCCAGCGCCCGCGGCCCGTAGGCCGCGACCCAGACCGGCATCTCGTAGCCGCCGGTCCAGCCGAACTGCACCGGCTCCGGCACGCCCTCGTAGCTGACCGCCTCGCCCCGCACCAGCGCCTTCATGGCGTGGCAGAACTCTTCCAGGC
>JAPPKP010000329.1 GCA_028819955.1 Rhodospirillaceae bacterium
GCCCAGTGGCGCCTGGTCGCCGACCAGCTCAGGACCAAGGCGCCCAAGCTCGCCGCCCCGTTGGCGACATCCGTCGTACGCGACGGAAAAGGCCTCCCCTGACGGGCGCACGTGCACGCAGAGCCGATCCTTTGCCACATCGATGCCAACGAAGATCTGTTCCATCACCCTTCCTTGCAGATTTGGTCTCGCCCAGCGGACCAAGCAACTGTTCGGGTTCTCAGGAACGGCGGGCGGGGAGCCATGCTCATCCATGGTCTTGAGGACGAGAGGTGGATCGGTCTCCCGCCCGTGTCCAACTCCGCCAGAATAAACCTGACATGTGTGGACGAGATACAAGGTGGCGCGTCCTCTCCCTTTCTCATTGGGTGATGCTGATGCGTCGGGCGGGCGTGGTGTAACGCACCATGGTCCGGGGAGTGGGTTCAGAGCGCGGCCGCGTTCAGAAATGCCGGTAGCCGGCGCGAGAGAGCGTGAGCGGCTGGCCGTCGGCGCGCAAGACCGTGACGCCCTGCCCTGCCTCAATCACACCGATGCGTGTGAGCGCGAGGTCCAGGCGGCAACCGAGGGCGTCTATGGTCTCGCGCTCCGAGGACGGTGCGCAAAACAGCAGCTCGTAGTCGTCGCCGCCGGTCACGAGATCGGCGATGCCGGCATCGCCCGCGGCCAGCGCGCGCCGCGCCGGATCCGACAGCGGCACGGCATCTGCCTCGATGCGCGCCGCCGCCCCGGATTCGGCGCAAATGTGGCCGAGATCCGCCACCAGCCCGTCGGAGATATCGATGGCGCAGGTCGCGAGCCCGAGCAGCGCGGTGCCGAGCGCGAGCCGGGGCTCGGGCAGGCGGAAGCGTTCGGCAAGCGCGGCGCGGTCCTCGGGCGGGAGCGCAGCGAGGCCACCCTGTACTGCCCGCAGGCCCAGCGTGGCGTCGCCGATGGTCCCCGAGACGTAGATGTCGTCGCCTTCGCGCGCTCCCGCGCGAGGGAGAAAGGCGCCATTCTCCACAGTGCCGAAGGCCGTGAGCGAAAGCACCGCCGGCCCCTCGGTCGCCACCGTGTCGCCGCCGATCAGCGAGATGCCGAATGCCTCCTGGTCGCGGGCGAGGCCCGCGGCAAACGCCTCCACCCAGGCGTCGCCGACGTCAAAAGGCAGTGCGAGCCCAAGTGCGTAAGACCTGGCGATGGCCCCCATGGCCGCGAGGTCCGAGAGGTTCACACGGAGCAGCCTCCGGGCGAGGACCGCGGGCTCCTCGCCCTCCGGATAATGCACGCCGGCCACCATCAGGTCCTTGGTGACGACGAGGCTTGCGTCCGCCGGTGGCGTCAGCAGTGCGCCGTCGTTGCCGAGCGCGAAGGCGCCCGGCGCGGAGTGGCTCAAGGGCTCGAAGAAACGGGCGATGAGGTCGAATTCACCGTGGCCGCGCCGGCCGGTCATGGTCCGCTCCGTCCGCCATCTCCACCGCGCGCAGCCTGCGCGCCAGGCTGTCCAGCGCGCCGTTGACGAAGGCCGGCTCCCGCTCGGAGAAGAAGGCGCGCGCAAGCTCCACGTACTCGTCGATCACCACGCGTGCCGGCACGTCCGGACAAGCCGCGAGCTCGCAGGTGGCGGCCCGCATGAGGGCGCGCACCACGGCGCCCAGCCGCTCCATGCTCCAGCGCTCCGCCAGAGTCGCTACCACCAAGGCGTCGAACTCGTCCGCCCTAGCCACCGCCTCGCGCACCGTGCGCTCGAAGTGGCGGCGGTGGGGCGCCGCATAGCGTTCGCCGTCGATCTCGTGGCCGGCGCGATGGCTCAGAAACTCTTCGATCACCTCGTCCGGCGACTGGCCGGACATCTCGATCTGATAGAGCGCCTGGACGCAGGCGAGTCGCGCGCTGCTCCGCCCCTGGCCGCGAGGCGGGCCGGCCTGTGCGGCGCCGGGGGCGGCGGTCATTGCGCCTAATCCCGGGAGGCTGCGCCGAGGGAAGCGCGGATCGCCATCATCGCGAGGCACGCCTGGGCGGCATCGGCGCCCTTGTTCTTCCG
>JAPPKP010000096.1 GCA_028819955.1 Rhodospirillaceae bacterium
TCACCTTCATCTTCGCCTGGAACGAGTTCGTCTTCGCGCTGATCCTGACCCGCACGGAGGTGCTTACCTTCCCCGTGCTGGTCACCCACTACTACGGCGCCCAGTCCACCTTCTGGTCGAAGATCGCGGCGCTATCGGTGCTCGGCACGCTTCCGGTGTTCTTCGCAGTGGCGACGCTGCAGCGCTTCCTGGTGCGCGGCATCACCATGGGCGCGGTCAAGGGCTAGGAGAAGCGCGATGGCCGGAGTCAAGCTGCGCGGCGTGCACAAGCGTTTCGGCAAGGTCCATGCCGTGCGCGGGGTGGACATCGAGATTCCAGACCGCGCGTTCACCGTGCTGGTGGGACCCTCCGGCTGCGGCAAGAGCACGCTGCTCCGCATGATCGCGGGGCTCGAGGAGTTGACCGAGGGCACGGTGGAGATCGAAGGCGCGGTGGTCAACGATGTCCGGCCCAAGGACCGGGACGTTGCGATGGTGTTCCAGAATTACGCGCTCTACCCGCACATGTCGGTGTTCGAGAACGTGGCCTTCGGGCTCAGGATGCGGAACGCGCCCAATGCCGAGATCCGCCCGCGGGTGGAGCGGGCAGCGGCCATGCTGGGCATCGCGGACCTGCTCGACCGCCAGCCGCGCCAGCTCTCCGGCGGCCAGCGCCAGCGCGTCGCCATGGGCCGCGCCCTGGTGCGGGACGCGAAGCTCTATCTCTTCGACGAGCCGCTCAGCAACCTCGACGCCCAGCTGCGCGACGAGATGCGCACCGAGATCAAGCGGCTTCATCAGGAGATGCAGCGGACCATGATCTACGTCACCCACGACCAGGTGGAGGCGATGACCCTGGCCGACCGGATCGTGCTGTTGCGTGAGGGCGAAATCGAGCAGGAGGGGCCGCCGCTGGAACTATACGAGCGGCCGCAGACCCGCTTCGTCGCGGGCTTCATCGGCTCGCCGGCGATGAATTTCGCGCCGGCGCAGATCGAGGCGGCGGACGGTACGGTCGCGGTCCGGGCCGGAGACGATGCCTTCGCCTTGCCGCCGGAGCGGGCCGCGCGCCACGCGGGCGACGGCGGGCGCACGGTGCTGCTCGGGATCAGGCCCGAGCACATGTACCGGGCCGAGGGCGAGGTGCCCCGACCCGATTGCGCGCGCCTCAAGACGACGGTCGAGATCGTCGAGCCCATGGGTGCCAACACCCTCGTCAACTTCCACCTGGGCGAGACGTCGATGCTCGTGCGGCTCGACGGTTCGGCCGCCGAGCAGCCGGGAACCTCTCTTGCGCTTGACGTGGACATGAGCCGGGCCGTTCTCGTCGATCCCGAGAGCGAGCGAGTGATCTGAATAAGCGTGAGTCAGCCGGTCACTGACAGTGTGCCGATTCCTGCGATGACGATGGCGACGCCCAGCCACTGCAGCGGCACCACCGGCTCGCGCAGGAATATTCGCGCCAGCAGTATCGTCACCACCGAGTAGGCGGAGCTGGTGACGATCGCGAACTCGCCGTTTTCCAGCGCAAGCCCAGCATAAACGAACACGAAGGCGAGTGTGTCCAACAAGGCGAGGAGGACAATCAGAGGCCACGACGTGAACGGCAAGCGCGGGACCCGGCGCGCGGCGAGAAAAACGAGGCCCATTATCGCGGCGCCGACCAAGCGTTGCGCGAGCAAGGTCTGCGTGAGCCCGTAGCGCTCGATGGCGTGATCGGCTGAGATCAACGCGACGGCGAAGAAAAACGCCGAGCCGATCGCCATTAGCACCGCACGGCGCCGCACTGCCGGTGCGTATTCCGGCTTATCGTCCTTGATGCGGGAAACAGCTCGCGCCACCAGCCAGACCCCGCCGAGCGTGGCCGCCATCGCGACCCAATGGATCGGCTCCGGCCGGGCGCCGAAGACGACCGTGATTGGCACGGCTATCGCCGGGTTGCTCGCGGCAATGGGCGAACTAAGCGAGACCGGGCCTTGGGTGAGCGCCTCGAACAGCAGGAGCGTCGCCAGCAGGGAGGCAACGCCGTTGAGCACCAGCAGCCAGAGGCCGGAGGGCTCCCAGACGAATGTCGCGCCACTGACCAGGGCATAGAGCCCAATCGCGACGCTGCCCACCAGCATGATGCCGAACAGCCCCTGTGGGACGCCGACGGCGCGGCCGACGAAGCGAGCAGTGAAGTCGCCGACGCCCCAGCTCCCGGCAGCAGCCGCGCCGAACAGCGCCGACCCGACGATCATGATTTGCCCGGCTCAACCACGAGGTCAGGTCAATTGCGGGCTTGCATCGCAGCGGTGGCGCTCAGGGCTCGCCGATTTCGCCCAGGATGTCTGCGGCCGGGATGACCCGCGCGTAGCCGCGCCGGAGCGTCTTGAGCTCCGCCTCGTGCAGGTCCCGGCTGTCGGTCGCGGTCACGTCGCTGCCGAAGATGACCTTGTAGTCGCGAAAGAAGGCGTCCCGCGCGGTTGCGCCGCAGCAGTAGTTGGTCATGCAGCCCGTGATGATCACCGTGTCCACGTCGCAGCCGCGCAGATAGGTATGCAGATCGGTGTCGAAGAAGGCGCTGTAGCGGTGCTTCTGGATCACCTTCTCGCCCGGCTCCGGCGCGATCTCGTGGTAGGTGGGCACGTCGTCTGCGCCGATCCGGAGCGCACCGTCCTTGATCGGCAGATTGAGCGGCACGTCCCACATCAGTCCCCTGTCCCGGCCCGTGGCGTCGTGGGCGTGCTCGGTGAAGATGACCGGGATGCCGAGGGTGCGGCAACGCTCGATCAGCGCCTTGACGCGGGGCAGGATCCGCAGGTTTTCCGGGGTCCACATGCGTGCGCCCTCTGCGACAAATCCCTCCTGAAGGTCGATCACCAGCAGCGCCGTCTTGCCCGGATCGATGGGAAAGTCGGGGTTTGACGACTCGTATTGGTCGGCCGCGCGCTCGAGAATTTCGGCCTCGCCCGGATACGCCCGATCGCCCCTGTCCGCCATGGCGGCATCCTCCCTCCTCTACGCCCCTCCCGGCGACCGCCCGTTTGGGGCCGGCTCGTGCGCCAGACATCCGAGATTACCCCACACCACAGGCTTCGCGGATGCCCGAAGGCGGAATAATTCGGATGTTCTGGATACGCCAATTCGTCTTGAATAATAACTATCTTGCAAAATGCATCTGCAGACGGGCCGGAAAATACCGAGCGGGCGCTTGCGCTGCTGACCGCGCCCGACTGAGAAAACGAAGGAACCCGCCATGCCGAGCAGCACGCCTTCGAGCGATCCCCGCGATACGGTCATCCCTCCGAAATCGGGCGTGGCCCTGGTGATGCGCACGGGCGAGACGCTCCGGGTGACCGACCTCGAAGGGCGACAGGCCGCCGACTTCATCTGTTTCAACGAGCATGATCGCGCCGAGCGCTTTTCCCCCGCCAAGACCCGCCTCAACCACTTCACGACCCGGATCTCCACGGGCGACCGGTTGTTCTCCAACCGCAGCGAGGTGATGTTCACCATCGGGGCGGACTCGCGGGGTATCCACGACCTGCTGCTCGCGTCGTGCAACCGATGGTTCTACGCGAACCTGTACGGGCTGACCGGCAGGAAGGGCTGCCTGGAGCTTCTGCGCGACGCGCTTGCGCCCTACGGGATCACCGAGGACGAGCTGCCCGACCCGTTCAACCTGTTCACGAAGACGCGCGTGGACGACACCGACAGGCTCTTGATCGAGCTGCCCGAATCGACCGCCGGCGACTATGTGGAGCTGACCGCCGAGATGGACTGCCTGGTGGGAGTGACCTCCTGTCCCGACGAGGTCACCGATTGCAACGGCGGGCGTTCCACGCCGATCGGGCTCCAGATCGTGTCGCCCAGCACAGCGTAAGGGAGGCGGCGGTAATGTCGGTCAAAGACGGCGCCACGCATCTCGCCAGACTGGACCGGGACCGGTCGGTCTATCTGGACGGCAAGCTGGTCGCGCGGGTCGCCGAGCACCCTGCCTTCGCCAACTGCTGTATTTCGAACACGGGCTAATCCCAGAAGTACATGGGTGTGTTGGTGAGCATCTCGATGCCGTCTTCCTTGACGATGAAGTTCTGCTCGAAGCCCGCAGCCCCCACGCCCTTGCGCATGAGGAAGGCCTCGGAGCTGCACACCATGTTGGCCTCGATCACCTCGTCGTCGGTGCAGGTCTCTTCGCCATAGACTGGGCGTTCGAAATAGAGGCCGCAGCTGTGCCCGTAGAGCGGCCACTGCTCGCCGGCCTGGTCGGGATCGCCATGCGCCTCCTCGGTCAGCTTGTCGCCGATGCGCGCGAGCTCCTTGGCCGAGATGCCCGGCCTGAATGCCTCGATCACGCCTTCGACGATGCCGCCGCAGGCCTCGATAAGATCGCGCTGCGCGCTGGTCGGCCGGCCGCGCACGGTGGTCCGCCCGGGATCGAGCCAGTAGCCCTTGCACATCGGGCCCATTAGCCAGGCCCGCACCATGTCGCCCTCCTTGGGCGCGTCGACACTGGCGCCGGTCAACGGCTCCCGAGCGAAGTTGATCATCTCCCGGTCCACGCCGTGCGAGCAGCGAATGATCGTCGGCACACCGCCGCGTTCGACGACAATCTTGGCTGCCTCGCCGGCCGCTTCGCGCTCGGACTTGCCGGCGAGCAGTCCCTTCATCATGGCGTTCAGCCCGAGCGTCACGGTCTCGCCGCCTTCGCGGAATGCGTCGAGCTCCAGCGGACTCTTGATCAGGCGCGGCTTCTGAACCAGGTCGTCCTCGAAGACCCACTCGATATCGGGGGTCATCGACTCGAGCTGGCGCATGTACTTCACACCGAAGAAGTCGCTGCCGACGAGCGCCACGCGTCCCGAGACGCCGCGGCGGTTGAGCTCCTTGGCCACGCCCTCCACCGGATTCATGTGCCAATCCACCCGGTCGGTGGCGAGGTCTTCGGTGCGGGGCGACGGCTCGTCCATGTGAAGATGCGGCGTTTCGCCGGCTTGCATGATCACGGCGGCGTGCGCCCGCGCGCTCCATAGCGGAACCTCGGGCTCGTGGCCGGAATGGCACGAGTACCAGTTGGTGAGATAGAGCACGTCGGCACAACGTTCGTGAGTGCTGGCGCTGCGGCTCCAGATCACGGCCACGTCGTAGCCGCGCCCTTTCATCTCTTCTTCGACGTTTCTCCAGCGCTCTTCGAATTCCTCTTGCGGAAAATACAAGCCAACCATGGTTCATCCCCCTTCGCATCGCCGTTCGGCTTGGACTCTCGCTTGTGTCGCGGACAGGCCAAGTCCAAGCCATCCGTCGCCTCCTCCTGAATGAGGCGAACGGCCGAAAGTTGTTGAAGGATAACCCTGTCCCGGATCAGAGTCGCGTAAAGCGACGGCAGAGTTCCAAACTTGCTGAGTTATTCGGCAGGGGTGAGCCCTCTCCGACGGTTCACCGACTTGATCGAGGGCACGCGTGACGGTCGCGCGCAACACAGGGAGGGCCGGCCATGGCGACGGAAGTCGGACTGCACCAGGTAAAGGAGGTGCTGAAGACGGGCTCCGAGCCTCATCTGATGACGGGTGAGCAGTACAAGGAAAGTCTGCGCGACGGCCGGCGCATCGTCGATGCGAATGGCCAGTCCATCGAGGATGTGACGGTCCACCCACAGCTCGCGCGCGCGGTGGACAACATCGCGGGCCTCTTCGACTTGCAGTTCGACCCGGACGTCCGGGACCGGCTCACCTATGTGGAGCCGGGCGACGGCGAGCGCTACGCCATCGGCTGGCAAGTGCCGACCGAAAAGGAGCACCTGCGTCGAAAGCACGAGGCGCTCCGTATCATGACGCTCAAGACCCTCGGGATCTTCGGTCGTCCCCCCGACTACGGCTCCATGATGGCGCTCGGCTTCCTCGCCATTGCCGACAAGATCGAGCGGGAGAATCCCGAGTACGCGCAGAACGCGCGTGACTTCGTGGCGCTCAGCGGCGCGCACAACCTGATGAGCACCGATCTCATTCCGGACGTTCAGGCGGATCGGCGGATCCCGGCCGCCGAGAAGCCGGGGCGCCTGCGGGCCATCGAAGAGCGGCCCGACGGCATCGTGCTCTACGGTGCCAAGCCCTGCGGCAGCATCGGTGCGATCAGCCACTTCTTCACGCTGTCGACGGCGCTCAGCCCCGGTCTCGACGAGCCGGCCTGCATCTGGGCGGCGGTGCCCGCCAACATCGAGGGGCTGACGCTGCTCCTGCGTGAGCCGCTGACCGATCCCGATTGCGAGTGGGAGGATCACCCGCTCGACAGTCAGGGCGAGGAGATCGACAACCTCCTGATCTTCGACAACGTCTTCCTGCCGCGCGAGTACCTCGTCAGCTTCAAGAACAGGGAGCTGCTCGGGCTGTATCACGAAAGCTGTGCGATCGCGTTCTGGCATATCCTCGCGCGCCTCGCCGTGCGTGCCGAGATCTTCATCGGCGCGGCACAGACGATCGTCGACATTCTCGGCACCGGGAACATCCCGACAGTGCGTGAGGGCGTCAGCGAGATCATCAAGTACGCGGCGATCCTGAAGGCGGGCATCGTCGCTTCCATCGACGAGGCCGAGGTCTGGAACGGGGTGACCGTGCCCAAGCTGGATTATGTGACGCCGGTTCGCCTCTATTCGATCGAGCAGTACCCCCGGATCATGCACCTGCTGCGCGACCTCTGCGGGCAGGGCATGGTCAGTCGCTGGCCCAAGGCGGCGTGGGAGCACCCCGAAATCGGCAAGAAGCTCGAGGAGTTCATGCCGGGAACCGGCGTAAGCGCGCGCGAGAAGAACCGCGTCTTCAATTTCGTCTGGGATCTCGCCTGCAGCGGCCACGCGAGCCGGGTCGCGATGTTCGAGAACACCAACGCCACCCCCCGCGCGTTCGTCTCGGCGGAGCTCTATCAACACTACGACCGCGACGCCGCCTGCAAGTTCGTCCGCGAGTACTTGCGAATAAACCCGGAGCGCGTCGTGCCCTGAAGAGGGGACGGCAGCCGCGGCCTGGCATGACGAGAGCTGATGGTCAGCGAATTGCGCGGTCGTTGCTCATGCCACACAATGCGCCGTTGCGCGTCAGTCTCCGCGCGGAGCAGGCCACTACGGCGTGCGAAATCGAATGCCGCACAGAATAAAGATAAGCGGCAGGAGACACTAACAGGGGGATCAAGCAATGAAATTCGCTTCGATTAGGCACACGATCGGGAGAGTTGCGGCGGGCCTCTTCTGCGCCAGCGTCGTCATGGCGGGCGCAAACGGCGCTGTTTCGGCCAAGGACACGGTCAACATCTCCAATTTCTCCTGGCCCGGCTACAGCTGGCTGTTCATCGCCAAGGAGAAGAACCTGGCCCCCGATCTCGATATCAACATCGAGGTCATCGAAGACCCCATACAGAGCTTCAGCATGATCGCCTCGGGTCAGCTCGATGCGACGCTCAGCACCGCGGAGTTCGGCCCGATCGCCACCGAGCAGGAGATGCCGTTCAAGACGGTGGGCTTCAACAACTTCAGTTGCGGCATCGACCGCATCATCCTCCATCCGGACATCACCGATCCGCAGCAGCTCAAGGGCGAAAGGGTCGCGGTCATGGAGGGTGGCCTCTCCCACATCTTCATGGGGCTCTGGCTGGAGCGGAACGGCATCTCTCACGAGGAAGTGGAGTTCGTCAATCTCATCATGGACGACGCCGCAGCGGCCATGATCGGCGGCGACGTGATGGCAGGCGAATTCTGGGAACCCTACGGCAGCCAGGTCCTCGACAACCTGGAGGGCTCGTGGGCCGCAGCGTCGACCGACGAGCCGTTCTTCATGAAGACAGGGCTCTTGTCCGACGCGATCTTCTTCTCGGACGACTTGATCAACAACCGCCGGGATGTCGCCGTCAAGCTCCTGAAGGCGATGTTCGACGGTCAGGCCTACTGGCAGGCGAACCCCGCCGAGGCCAACCAGATCGTCGCCGAGCAGATGCAGTTCAGTCTGGAGGACGTCGAGAGCATCCTCGGCGCGAATGCCGGGTACTGTGCCCACGGCCTCTATCTCGGCACGTTCATGACGGCCGCGACGTTTTGCGGCGCGGCTCCGGGCGAGCCCGGACACCAGATGGTCAACGGCGGCATTGCCGGCTCATGGCGCCTGATCAACGACTGGTGGCTCAAGCTCGGACTGATGGAGAACGAGGTCGCGCCCGAGAGCGGGCTCGACTGCAGCCTGCTCAAGGAACTCTACGACTCAGGCTATCGGGGGGCCGAGACGCCTGCGGCAGCATTCAACTGAGCGACCGGATCTGCCTCCGGCCCGCTTTTCCCGTCAGGGTCGGCGGGCCCGATCTCGCCCCATTGCCCGGCACCCCTCAACCTTGACCGGCGGCGGTGGTTGCGGTTCATTGCGCCGTGTGACGAGGGGATGCTCGATTGCTCGGCGACGCGGTGCCTCGGGACGGCTTGAACGCGGTTCCGGCGCCTTGCTCAGGCCGCGCGGGCGGGGAACCTCGCAAGCGAGACCAGATCTTGGCCGTTGACCGCCTGTGGTCCGGCCGACCGCGGCATACATCGCAAGAAGGACGAAGCGGTGGAAGCAGGTCGGGTACGCAGGCAACGCTGGCTCGAATTCAAGCGGCCGATCCCACGCAGAGCCACGATCTCGCTGGGCGTGGCCGTATGGGTAATCTTCTTCGCACTTTGGGAAGTCGCCGTTGCCCTCGAATGGGTCAACGCCAAGTTCATGCCGCCGCCGCACCTGGTGGTCACCACGCTCTACGAGATGCTGGCCGGCGGCTCCTTCCTGATCGACATCGGCATCAGCATCTACCGCATCTTCTTGAGCTTCTCGCTGGCCTGCCTGGTCGCGGTGCCGCTCGGCATTCTGATGGGCTCGTTTCGCCGGGTCGAAGCCTTCTTCAACCCACTCGTCTCGGCGTGGCGCTACCTGCCCGCGCCCTCCTTCATCCCGCTCCTGCTGATGTGGTTCGGCACCGGCGACACGCAGAAGATCGCGCTCCTATTCATCGGCGTGCTGTGGTTCCTCATCACCATCATCATGGATCACGTGAAGGCGGTGCGCACCGAGCTTATCGAGACTTCCATGACCCTTGGCGGGAACCGATGGCAGATCCTGCGTACCGTCGTGGTGCCCGCAGCAATGCCGAACATCGTGGTCGCCATGCGCCAGATGCTCGCCGTGAGCTGGACCTATCTCGTCATCGCCGAGATCGTCGCGGCCACCACCGGTATCGGCGCGGTGATGATGCGCGCCAAGCGCTTTCTGCACGTCGATCAAATCATGGCCAGCATCATTGTGATCGGATTGCTGGGCCTGTTGTTCGACTATCTGTTCCGGCTCGCTCACCGGCGGATGTTCCGCTATCTGGACGAGCGGGAACGCTGACGCCGTGAGGTAACCGGCATAAAGGGAGACCGAAGACCATGACAATCGCATACAGAGCAAAAGCACTCGGGCTCGCCCTGGCGGCGGCCGTCTGCGTGACGGCCCTGCTCGGCGTGTCCTCGGCCCGCGTCGACGCGGCGGAGCAGGTGCGCATCGCCGGGCTCACCTGGCCGGGCTACGGCTTCTGGTTCATCGCCGACGAGAAGGGCCTCGCACCCGACCTGGAGATCAGCTACGAGGCGATCGAGGATCCATTCCAGATATTCGGCCTGGCGTCGGCCGGGCAGCTCGACGTGGTGCCGAGCACCATCGAGTTCGCGCCTATCGCGACGGCGGAAGGCATGCCGGTCAAGCTGGTGGCCTACGGCAACATCTCCTACGGCACCGACAAAATCGTGGTCGGCCCCGAGATCGAGACCGCCCAGGACCTGGTGGGCAAGAAGGTCGCGGTTCTGGAGGGCGGTTTGTCGCAGCTCTACATGGCCATCTGGCTGGAGCAGAACGGCGTCGCCTACGACCAGGTCGAGTACGTCAACCTGATCATGGACGATGCCGCCGCTGCAATGATCGGCGGCGACGTCGCTGCGGCCGAGTTCTGGGACCCCTTCGGAACCCAGGTGCTCGAAGCGCGACCGGACACCAGGCTTGCCGCGCACTCCCTGCAGCCCTTCTGGCTCCAGAACGCTCTCATCGCCGACGCGCTCTTCATGAACGCAGACTTCATCGCGGAGAAGCGGGACGTGGCGCTGAAGGCCATGCAGGCGCTCTATGACGCCATCGCGTGGTGGCAGCAGAATCCCGCCGAAGGGAACGAGATCATCGCGCGGCGCATGAAGATGTCGCTCGAGGACGTGGAGCTCGTGATCGGCAAGGATGGCACGGGCAAGGACGGCGGTCTCTACATCTATTCCTTCATCGAGGCCGCGCGCTTCTGCGGCTCGGCTCCGGGCGACCCGCCCTTCGGGCAGACCAACGGCCAGATCGCCGATCATTGGCGCATGACCAACGACTGGTGGATCAAGTTCGGTCAGATGACCGAGGTGATCGAGCCCGAGGCGGGCACCGACTGCTCGCTGCTGGCCGAGCTCCACGAGTCCGGCTACGGCCAGTAGCAGGCCCTCGGGCACGTGATGCGGGGGACTGGAGACACGCGAACGCCGGAGGGCGCGAAGCTCTCGGTGTCGCATGTCTCCAAGTCCTTCGCCACGTCGTCGGGCGACGTCATCGAGGCGGTGGTCGACGTCTCCTTCGACGTCGCGGAGAACGAGCTCTGCGCCCTGCTGGGCCCTTCGGGCTGCGGCAAGTCCACGGTGCTGCGCATGGTGGCAGGGCTGGAGGAGCCGACGGACGGCTCCCTGATGCTCGACGGCCACGAGATTACCGCGCCCGGCGGCGACCGGGGCATGATTTTCCAGACCTACACGTCGTTCGACTGGCTCACCGTGCAGCAGAACGTGGAGTACGGCATGCGCCTAAACGGCGTGCCCAAGGGGGAGCGCAAGGCGCGGGCCGACCACTACATCGAGCTGGTGCAGCTCGAGAAGTTCCGCAACGCCTTTCCCTCACAGCTCTCGGGCGGCATGAAGCAACGGGTGGCGATTGCCCGGACGCTCGCCAACGATCCCGCAATCCTGCTCATGGACGAGCCCTTCGGCGCACTGGATGCCGAGACGCGCTGGACCATGCAGGAGCTGCTCATGATCATCATGGAATCGTCGCGGCCGACGGTGCTCATGGTGACGCACGATATCGAGGAGGCCATATTCCTCGCCGACCGGATCCTCTTCATGACGCGCCATCCGGGGCGAATCCGAGAGGACCTCCGGACTCAGTTCAAGTCCGGCCAGCGTATCCCGGACAAGGAGGCGATCATCGGCCTCGACGGGTATACCGATCTCGAGCGGCACATCATGCACATGATGCGCGAGGAGAGCCCCAACCGGGAGCGCCGAACCTAGACGGCCGCCGCAGCCCGTGTTTGCTGAGGCGGATCGTCGCCGGCGGGCTCGGGCCCGTCCGGTCGCGTAGCACCCTGCGGCTCGGTGCCGTCACCCTCTCCGAGCACGATGGAGACCAGTTGCATCTCGCGGCCGGTCACGACCTCGGGCGTCGCCCGGCCGCAGTCGGGGCAGCGGAAGTTGTAGGGCCCACTCGGAGTCTTCACACCGTCGCAGACGCGGCAGTACACGGTGAGCGGAACCTCCTCGATGTCGAGCACCGCTCCCTCGCAACTTGTTCCTCTCGAAGCGGCATGAAAGCTCACGTAGAGCGCGCGGGTCAGTGCCGAGAGCACGCCGAGCCGCACGCGAATCCGCGTGACCCGCCGCGCGCCCTGGGCCAGCGCGTAGTCGTCGACCATCTCGATGAGGCTCCGGGCGAGAGCCAGCTCATGCATGAGCGTGGGAATGACGCGCGGGAGGATTGGGATCGGACCCTTTTGCCGCCGTTGAATCCGGCACCCGGGTGCGGATCCAGTCCAGCCATGCCGCCATTCCCTCTCCGCTCCGGGCGGAGAGGCGGATCTCGGCGATGGCCGGGTTCACCCTGCGGGCGTACTCAAGTGCGCGGTCCGGGTCGAAGTCCACGTGCGGCAGGAGATCGGTCTTGCTGAGCAGCATCAGGTCGGCCGCTGCGAACATGTCGGGATACTTGATCGGCTTGTCCTCGCCCTCCGTGACCGAAAGGATGACCACCTTCGCTGCTTCGCCGAGGTCGAAGGCCGCCGGGCACACCAGATTGCCCACGTTCTCGATAAAGACGACGCCGCCCGCAGCGAGCGGCAGATCGTCCAGTGCGTGGCCCACCATGTGCGCATCCAGGTGGCAGCCGCGGCCCGTGTTGATCTGCACCGCCGGCACCGATAACGCTCTGATGCGCTCGGCGTCGTTGCTGGTTTCCTGGTCTCCTTCCACCACCCCGATCGGGAGCGTGCCCTGGAGCGCCTTGATGGTCTCGACCAGCAAGGTGGTCTTGCCCCCTCCGGGGCTCGACATCAGGTTGAGCGCCAGCACCCTCTGGTCGGAGAGCCGCTGCCGGTTTGCGGCTGCATCCGCATCGTTGCGGGAGAGGATGTCCTGCTCGATCTCGACCAGGCGCTCCTGCGAGAAACCCGGTACCGAGAGGCCGGCCGCTCCTTCCCCGTAGCGGTCGTGAGCGTGATCGTGGCGGTGCCCGTCACCGGCCTCGGCGTGGCCGTGATGGCGATGGGCGTGGGTGTGACGGTGGCCGGCGTGCTCACCGTGATCGTGGGCGCCCGCAGTGACATCGCCGCATCCGCATACCGAGCACATGAGCGCCTCCACACGAACGGTCCGTCAGAGGCCTGACGGGGAATGAAGAAATGATGAATTTGAACGGGCAGGTTACTTGGCAGGCAATGCGGGAATCAAGCGAACGCCTGCCGGGGTAACGCACGCGATCCCGTGCGCCGCGCCACGTGTGCAAGAGCGGAAGGCGTGTGCTATTCAGCCCGGGGCCTCCGTCGGTGGACGGCGGCCTCGAACAGGGTGCCCTGCGTCCCGCAGCACTCGCTCTATTCGCGCAAAAGGCCGCGACTCATGAGTGAAACCCACACCCCGGTCTGGGAGTTCGTGCCCCACCAGCATCAGGGCCCGAAGCAACAGGCCGGTGCCGACGACCACATCCGCTCGCCCAAGCTGCACAACGGTGCCTTCAAGTCGAGCGGCATCGCGACCTTCCTCGGTGCCCCCTACTGCCCGCCCGACCGTGACGCGATCCGCGCCATGGGGGCCAAGGTCTGCTTCCTCGGCGTGCCCTGGGATCAGGGACAGATGGTGCGCGCCGGCACCTCGCAAGGCCCGGCCGGCCTGCGCGAAGCCTCCACCCAGTACTTCCCGTACATGTTCGAGTACGACGTCGACCTTGTCAGCTTCTTCCGGCCGGTGGACTGCGGCGACGTGCCGATCGTGCCGGGCAACAACGATCTCTCCCACGAGTACATCCGGGCGTACATCACCGAGTGTCTGGAAGGCGGCGCCAAGGTCATCTTCTGTGGCGGCGACCACTCCGCGCCCATCCCCGGCGCCCGTGCGCTTTCCGAATTCCATCGCGACGGACGCATCGGCTATCTGCACATCGATTGCCACCTCGACTCTGCGCCCGATTGGGGCGGCATCGACAACACCAACTGCTCGGGCCCTTCGCGCGCGTTCGATCTGCCGAACTGCGACGGTGCCAACATGGCCCACATGGGCTCGCGCAACGGGCTCAACCCGAAGGACTGGTACGACTTCTATGTCGACAACGACGTCCGCCTCATCCCCATGATGGAGGTGGTCGAGCGCGGCGTCGAAAGCTGCACCAAGGAGATCTTCGAGCTCGCCTGGAACGGCACGGACGCCGTCTACTGCTCCTGGGACACCGATTCGCTGGACGCAGGCTGCATGCCCGGCACGACTGCGCCGGAATGCTTCGGCATCAAGTCCCGGGAGGCCATTCAGCTCGCCCGCATCGCGGGCACCTACGGCGCCGACGTCCTGGAGCTATCGGAGCTCTGTCCCCAGTTCGACGTGAGCCAGATGAGCATCAAGCTGGCCTGCTGCATGGTCTACCACTACCTCGGCAGCCGGGCCCAAACGCTTCGGGAGCAGGGGCTCGCGCCATGAACGCACCGACCTCGAATTACCAAGAGAAGGGGACAGAGGAATGAACCCCGCCAAGTCCTACGCACACCTCTTCTCGCCTCTGGGCGGTGACGAGGCCGACAACTACCGCGCCCCGGGGCAGATCACCTTCCTGCGTTCCGAGCACGTCGCGCTCGATGCCGAGACGCTGCGCGAGGTCAGTGCCCGTTACGCCTTCGTCGGCGTGCCCTTCGACGAGGGCAATATCGGCAAGCCCGGCTCCGAAGAGGGACCGCGGGAGTTCCGGCTGGCCTCCCAGGAGTACTTCCCCTACTGGTTCGAGTATCAGGTCGATCTCAACGGCAGCAGCGTCGACTGCGGCGACGTGCAGATGCCCAAGGTCAACCCGGAGCTCTCGCGCCAGCGCATCTACAAGGCGGTGCGTGAGGTCCTCGCCGCGGGCCTCACCCCCATCGTCTGCGGCGGCGATCGCTCGCTCTCCATCCCAGCAACCCAGGCGCTCTCGGATCACATCGGCGCCGAGAAGAAGATGGGCTACCTGCATTTCGGCGCCCACCTGGATCTCGCCGACACCTGGGCCGGCGAGAGGAACCTCAGCACCTGCGCACTTTCCCGCATCACGGAGCTGCCCAACCTTGCGAGCGACAACGTGGGCCACGTCGGCGCCCGCAACTCGCTCAACCCCAAGGACTGGATCGATCTTGCGCGCGAGCGGGGCATTCGCTTCCACCCCATGTTCGAGCTCCTGGAACGCGGCGTCGACGACGCGGCGGCAGAAGCCATCGGGCGGGCGTGGAACGGCACCGACGCCCAATACGTGAGCTTCAACTTCAATGTGATGGACGCATCGATGGCACCGGGCGTGACCGCAGCGGAGCCGGGCGGCATCGAATCGCGCGAGATGATGCGGATCGCCGGCCTGCTCGGCGCCCAGGGCGGCGTCAGCGTCATCGACATATCCGAGCTCTGCCCGATCTTCGACGTGAGCGGCACGACCTCGCGGCTCGCGGTCTGCGTCGTGCTGCGCATCATGGCGGCGCTCGCCCAGTCGCGTGGCGAGCTGGTCGACCAGGCGATCAAGCGGCCGAGCGGCTGACGTCCCGGCAGGCGATCGTCGTGCGCCTGCGGGTGAGACGAACATGCACATCGCCTGCCTGACCTTCGACTTCGATGCCGTCTCGGGCTTCATCGCCAAGGGCATGCGCTCGCCGACACCGATCAGCCGGGGCGAGTTCGGCCTGGTCGGCGCCGATCGCATCCTGGACCTGCTCAAGCGGCACGACATCCCGGCAACCTGGTTCATCCCCGGTCACACCATCGAGACCTATCCCGAGATGTCGGTTCGAATCGCAGTGGCGGGACACGAGATCGGCCATCACGGCTGGACCCACATGACCCCCGTCACCATGTCGCGCGACGAGGAGGAAGCAGGCCTCCAGCGCGGCACCGACGCCATCGTTAAGCTGTGCGGTCGGAAACCGAGAGGCTACCGCTCACCCGCCTGGGACCTGAGCGAGAACACGGTAGACCTCCTGGTCTCGCGCGGCTTCCTCTACGAAAGCAGCATGATGGGGAACGACTACACCCCCTACTTCGCGCGCACGGGCGACGTGATCGCGCTCGAGGAGCCCATGCAGCTCGGGCCCGAGACCAGCCTGGTGGAGATGCCGATCAGCTGGACGCTGGACGACTACCCGCACTTCGAATACGTGCGGAACGCGCGCTACAGCATGCAGGGCCTGATGCCGGCGGGCGGCGTGTTGCAGAACTGGGTGGACGATTTCGACTACATGACCCGCACGGTGGACTGGGGCGTGCTCACCTACACCTGCCATCCCTTCGTGATCGGCCGCGGGCACCGCATGATGATGCTGGAACGGCTGATCGAGGCGCTGCAGGGGCTGGGCGCGGTCTTCATGACGATGGAGGACGCTACGAACGCCTGGCTGGAGCGCACCGCGCCCTCAAGCTGACGAGCGGATCACCTCGGCCACCTTCTCGCCGATCATGACGCAGGTCGCGAGGGGATTGCCGCTGACGATGGTCGGCATGATCGAAGCGTCCGCGACGTGGATGTTCTCGAGCCCCCGCACCCGCAGGCGGTGATCGACCACAGCCTTATCGTCGCGCCCCATCTTGCAGGTGCCGACCGGGTGATATCCGCTCAGCGAGTTTTCGCGAAGGTAGGCGCGCCACTCGTCGTCCGTCTGCACGTCGCTCGAAGGGCGGTAGTCGCCGGCGATGGAGCAGGCGAGCGGCTCGGTCTGGAACAGCTTGCGCTGCAGCTTGGCGCCCGCGAGCAGCAGCTCCAGGTCGCGTTCGTCGGCGAACAGGTTGGGCTGAATCGTCGAATGCACGAGCGGGTCGGCGGAGCGGAGCCCGACCCGCCCTCGGGAGTAGGGCCTAAGCAGGTTGATAAGGCCCGTGACCGCCGGCCGGTCGAACAGGACCGGCCCGTCCGCCGACAGATCGTAGCCGGCCGGCGTGAACATGTATTGAAGGTCGGAGCGGCCCTCGCCCTCCTCAATTCGGAGAAAAGCCGTGACCTGGGCGTGGGGCGAGGCTGCCGGGCCGGAGCCCGCGAGCAGCCATTGCGCGCCGTAGAGCACCGCGCCCACGGGGCCCATCAGGGTGTTGTAGGTCGGCACGCTCGCGAAGCAGGTCTGCGCAAGGCCCGGGTGATCCTGCAGGTTCTCGCCCACGCCCGGCAGGTCGCGAATCACCGGAATATCGAGTTCGCGCAAGTGTGCCGCCGGGCCCACGCCCGAGAGCATGAGGAGCTGCGGCGAGGCATACGTGCCGGCGCACACGATCACCGCGCGCGCCGCCTCCGCCCGCTCGGTGCGGCCCCGCCGCCTGTATTCGACCCCGGTCGCGCGCTTGCCGTCGAACAGCACGCGCCGGATGTGGGCGTGGGTGAGCACCCGCAAGTTGCGCCGCCTCATCGCCGGTCTGAGGTAGGCGCGCCCCGTGCTGTGCCGCCGGCCCCTGCGCTGGGTTGCTGGCACGTAGCCGACGCCGGCCTGCGGCGGCGTGTTGATGTCGGCCACCCGCTCGATGCCCAAGTTGACGCAGGCCTGGAGATAGTCGTGGGAGAGCGGGTGCAGGCTGCGGATGTTGGAGACCGAGAGCGGGCCGCCGGAGCCGTGATAGGCATCGGCGCCGTTCTCGTTGTTCTCCGAGCGCTTGAAGTAGGGCAGCACGCTCTCGAAGTCCCAGCCCTCGCAGCCGAGCGCGGCCCAGCCGTCGTAGTCCTCCGGCTGGCCCCTGACGTACGACATGCCGTTGATCGCGCTGGTGCCGCCCAGCACCTTGCCGCGCGGCATGTAGTCCTCGCGCCCGTCGCGGGTCGGATCGGGCTCGGCCTTGAACCCCCAGTCGTAGCGTGGGTTGGACAATGCCAGGACCAGGCCGGCGGCGGGCATCGAGACGGCGAGGCTCCGATCCGAGCCGCCCGCCTCCAGCACCAGCACGCGGCTGCGCCTGTCCTCCGTCAGGCGGCTGGCGACGACGCAGCCGGTCGATCCCCCGCCCAGGACGATATAGTCCCACGCCGTCATAGCACCCTCACGCTTCCACCCTGCGCCCCGTGCCGCAGCCACGCCGCCAAGAATTCGGGGACTGCGGGCCCCGGCGTTTGGGCATAGGGTACCCCGGTTGCGCCGCGGAGATGAATCCCCCGATCCGTTGAGACGAAGGGCGAGGGCGACGGCGCGTTGGCAGGGGAGGGGCATGCAGGATCACACCGTCGCAGTTGACGCCGCGCAGACGCCGACCGCGCTGACGTTCGCCGACGTCTTCAACGTCGCGGTGCCGTTCATCGACCGGCATGTCGCCGAGGGGCGCGGCGCCAAGGTGGCGATTCGCGATGCGGCAGGAGACGTGAGCTATGCCGAGCTCGCCGCCGCCGTGAACCGGGCGGGCAACGCGCTCGCGGCCCTGGGACTTGGCCGCGGCGACCGCGTCCTGATGGTGGTGAAGGACTGCCCCGCGTTCTTCTATCTGTTCTGGGGCGCGATCAAGGCAGGGCTCGTGCCGGTCCCGCTCAACACCCTGCTGCGGGCGGCCGACTACCGCTTCGTCATCGAGAATTCGCGCGCCGCCTGCATCGTGTGGTCGTCGGAGCTCGCCGGTGAGGTCGAGCCGGCGCTGGCCGAAGCCTTGCACCGGCCGGCGCACGCGCTGCCTGCCGAGGGAGAGGGCGACAGCTTCGCGGCCCGCCTCGCCGCAGCGTCCGATGTGCTGGCGCCGGCGCCGGCCGCCGCCGACGATCCCGCCTTCTGGCTCTACACGTCGGGCTCGACCGGCACGCCCAAGGGCGCCGTTCACCGCCACCGCGACATGGTGGTGACCAGCCAGTACTTCGGGGTCGACACGCTCGGCATCACGCCCGACGACGTCCACTTCTCCGCCGCCAAGCTGTTCTTCGCCTACGGGCTCGGCAACGCCATGACCTTTCCGCTCTGGACCGGCGGGACCGCGGTGCTGCTCGATGCACGGCCGACGCCGGAGACCACGTTCGCCACAATCGAGGCGTTCCGGCCGACCGTCTACTACGGCGTGCCGACTCTCTACGCCGCGCAGCTTCAGGCGCTGGAAAGCGCATCGCCGGACCTCGCCAGCGTGCGTCTCTGCGTCTCGGCGGGTGAGCCGCTGCCGGCGGCGATCTTCGAACGCTGGCGCATTGCCACGGGCCTCGACATCGTGGACGGGATCGGCACGACCGAGATCCTGCACATCTTCATCTCCAACCGCCCCGGCGCGGTGGTGCCGGGAACGAGCGGCACGCCCGTGCCGGGTTACGAGGCGCGCCTCGTGGACGATGACGGGCGCGACGTGAAGCCCGGCGAGACCGGCAACTTGCTGATCCGCGGGCAGTCCCTCATCGCGGAGTACTGGGGCGAGCCCGCGCGTACTGCGGCGGCCTTCGACGGGGAGTGGCTCAGGACCGGAGACACTTACTTGGTCGACGAGGCGGGCTGCTACGTCTGCTGCGGGCGTTCGGACGACATGCTCAAGGTCGGCGGTATCTGGGTCTCTCCGGTGGAGATCGAGGCCCGCCTGATCGCCCATCCAGCGGTGCTGGAAGCAGCCGTGGTAGGCCGCGCCGACGATGACGGGCTGGTCAAGCCCGAGGCCTGGATCGTGCTCGCCGA
>JAPPKP010000304.1 GCA_028819955.1 Rhodospirillaceae bacterium
CTCTCCTTCGACATGGGCGGCACCACCGCCAAGATCTGCCTGATCGACGACGCCCAGCCGCAGACGACGCGGGCCTTCGAGGTCGCCCGCGCCCATCGCTTCCTCAAGGGCAGCGGTCTGCCGCTCCGCATCCCGGTGATCGAGATGGTGGAGATCGGCGCTGGCGGCGGCTCCATCGCCGTCGTGGATCGCCTCGGCCGCATCGCGGTGGGGCCGGAAAGCGCGGGCGCCCAGCCCGGCCCGGCCTGCTACGGCCAGGGCGGCGCGGAGCCCACGGTGACCGACGCCGATCTTGTGATGGGGCGCATCGACCCCGCCGATTTCTCGGGTGGGCGCATCGCGCTCGACGAGCCGGCCGCTGTCGATTCGCTTGCGTCCGCGATCGGCTCGCCGCTCGATCTGGAACCGCAAGTGGCTGCTCTCGGGGTCAGCGAGATGGTGGGCGAGAACATGGCGAGTGCGGCGCGCGTCCACGCCATCGAGATCGGGGCCACGCTCGGCGAGCGCACGATGATCGCCTTCGGCGGTGCAGCGCCTCTGCACGCCGCTCGTCTCGCCGAGAAGCTCGACATGGACCGCATCCTGATCCCGACCGCCGCCGCGGTGGGCTCTGCCGTCGGGTTCCTCCGCGCGCCGGTCGCCTACGAGGTGGTGCGCAGCGCCTATCAGGTGCTGAGCGCCTTCAACCCCGAGCTGACCAATCGCGTGCTGGAGGAAATGCGCGACGAGGCCGCTGCCATCGTCGCACGGGGAGCGCCGGGCGCGACGACACGGGAGCACCGCTCCGCCTACATGCGCTATCTCGGCCAGGGGCACGAGGTCGTCGTGCCGCTCCCCAACCGCACCTGGAAGCGGGAGGACACCGCCATCATCCGGAAGGCCTTCGAGGCCGCCTACGAGACGCTCTACGGGCGCATCATCCCGAAGCTCGACCTCGAGATCGTGAGCTGGTCTGTCGGCGTGAGCGCCCTGCCGGAGACAGTCGCCCCCATCGAGCCGTCCCCCGAAGCAGCGGCGCCGCCGGCGCGCGGCGTGCGGCCCGTGCTCGATCCGGGGAGCGGGCACGTTGTCGAGGCGGCAGTCTACCGGCGCGCAGATTTTGACCCCGGCGCGCGCGTGGACGGGCCCGCGCTCATCGTAGAGACTGACACCACGGCAGTGGTGAGCGCGGCGTTTACCGCCTCGGTCGACGCGCTCGGCGCAATCGTGCTGGAACGCCGGCCGCCTCAAGGGGAGAACGCCCGATGAATGGCAACACCCTATCCGGCCTCGCCCAGATCCAGACGCAAATCATGTGGAACCGCCTGATCTCGGTAGTCGAGGAGCAGGCGCAGACGCTGCTGCGCACCGCCTTCAGCACCACCGTCCGCGAGGCGGGAGACCTCTCTGCCGGGGTCTTCGATACCAAGGGCCGGATGCTGGCCCAGGCAGTCACCGGCACGCCCGGCCACGTCAACTCCATGGCCATCGCCGTGCAGCACTTCCTCGCCCGTTACCCCAACGAGGCGATGCGCGAGGGCGACGTCTACATCACCAACGATCCGTGGCTCACCTGCGGCCACCTGCACGACCTCACCGTGGTGACCCCGGTGTTCCGCGAAGGCCGAATCATCGGCTCCTTCGCCTGCACCGCCCACGTGGTGGACATCGGTGGGCGCGGCTTCGGGCCGGACGCGCGTTCGGTGTTCGAGGAGGGGCTCTACATCCCGATCATGCCGCTCTGCCGCGAGGGCCGCATCAACGAGGACCTGCTGGAGATGGTGCGCTGGAACGTGCGCGAGCCGCTCCAGCTCGAAGGCGACGTCCACTCGCTGATCGCCTGCAACCGGGCGGGCGCGGACCGCCTGCTGGCCATGATGGACGAGTTCGGGCTGACCGACCTCGACGCGCTGGGCGAGGAGATCATCGAGCGCTCGCGCGCCGCGACGCTGGCCGCCATCGCCGAGCTGCCCAAGGGCACCTACCGCAACACGGTCACCATGGACGGCTACGACGAGCCGA
>JAPPKP010000117.1 GCA_028819955.1 Rhodospirillaceae bacterium
TGAGCGGCCAGGAGAGGATGTTGCACTCGTGCTTCACCGCGAAGTCGTAGGTGTCCGGCGAGCGCGCCGCGATCCAGATCGGCGGGTGCGGCTTCTGCAAGGGCTTCGGCACCGAGGTCGCGGCCGGGAAGGACCAGAACTCGCCCTCGTGCGCGTGGTCGCCCTGCCACAGCGCCTTCACCACGGGCAGCATCTCGAACATGTAGTGGAACGCGTCGTTGCGCTGCAGGCCGGGGTGCATGCGGTCGAACTCGCGCTGGTAAGCGCCGGAGCCGATGCCGAACTCGAGCCGCCCGCCGCTGTAGAGGTCCAATAGCGCGGCCTCGCCCGCTGCCTTGATCGGGTGCCAGTACGCCGCCACCACCACCGCCGAGCCGAGCCGGATGCGCGACGTGTGCGCGGCCCACCAGGTGAGGATCTGGAACGGGTTGGGCGCGATGGTCATCTCCAGCGCGTGGTGCTCGGCGGCCCAGGCGATGGCGAAGCCGCCCTCGTCCGCCATCTGGACCATCTCCAGCGTGTGGCGCTCGACATCGGTCATGTCGAGGTCGGGCGCGAGCCGCTCCATGTTGATGGCGAGCTGGAATTTCATGGTGGGCGGCCTCCATAGGGAGTTGAGGGATATATCGGTTTTGGATGGATAGCGGACCGGCGCGAATTATTCACCACTCTTCTGGTTTGCGCGGCACCGGACGCGGCAAAGGCGGGCGCATCGACGCCGCGATCGCCTGCCTCGCCCGAAAATAAGAATGAGTTGCATTTGCCGATCTGCTCGCTATGATCATGCAACGCGATTGCATTCGCATCAGTGGTCAACGGGCTGGGCAGAGACCCGGCGGAGGCTGGAGAGCGAGATGGCTGACGGCTTAGTTCAGCAAGACAATCAGGCACTTGTGCCGCGCCGCCGGGCCGCGCCAGGAATGACGATTCCCCGCCTCACCTTCGCCGAACAGCTCGTGCTCTGGTCCGCGCGCAGGCTCGCCGCCGCCCACCACGGCGCAGAGGCCACCGGGACTGAGGCCTCGGCCTGCCGGCACGATGTCCGTGCCCGCGTCGGCGGCGAGCTCAGCGTTGCGCTCTGCCCGACCGGCGGCCCAGCCGCAGGAGTCGAGGCGGCGGAGGCGCTGGAGCGAACCCTCGAAATCTTCGGCTGCGCGGGCGTGCGCAGTCTGCAACTCAACCCCATGTGCTGCCGCTTCGTCAGCAACGACGAGCGGCTATTCCTGTCGTTCCTCGCCAGTTGCCAGGAAGGCGACCACCGGCACGCGGCCACCCTGCTCTCCTGGTTCCTTCCGCCCGCAGCAGTGCGAACCGCAGCCGCCGACGGCGCCGCGTTCGCGCGGGCGCTGCTCGAGGCGGGATTCCAGCTGCCGCAGCGACTCATGCTGACCGAAAGCGCGGGCTTCCCCACGAGCCTTTCGGCGGACGCGGCTGCGCCGCACACGCTGCACTAGGCCACATGTTTTCCTTTTTCAGCGCCCGGCGAGGAAAGGGAGTCCGAGCGGGGTCAACCGAGACCAGAGATAAGGGAGTCGACGCCATGAAGCGAATGCTTGTTGCAGTTACAGCCCTCTTCGCCCTTGCCGTGCTGCCGGTGGCGGCACACGCAGAGGGCGATGTCTATGCGGGCTTTCCGGTCACACTGAAGGGCTACGAGGGGTCGGCGACGACGTCGGTCTCCTACGGCGGCCAGATCGCCCGCCAGGTTCTGCACGATTCGCTCAAGAAGCTCGCCGGCAAGGGCACCGGCGCGCCGAACGCCGCGCTGAAGGCGGAGATGACCGCCTACTTCGAGGGCAAGGACGCGGGCCGCGCGATCATCGCGCCGGCCACCAAGGGGCCGTTCGTGGTGAAGCAGAGCGGCGTCGACGAGCTCAGCAAGGGCACCAACCTCGCCGGCAAGACCTACAAGGGCGCGGTGCCGGGCATGCCCAACAACATGACCGGGCCGGAGCTGGTGTCGTTCTGGATCGACAAGGCATCCGCGGCGGAGAAGGGCTTCGATGCAGCGAACGGCTACGACTATCCGCGGCTCATCTCCAAGTTCCTGCTCGGCGCGGTGTTCTACAACCAGGCGGTCGACAACTACCTGGACGAGAAGCTGCGCGCCGACAACAAGCCCAACGACAAGCCTTACAAGGAAGGCGCCGCCTACACCGGCAAGGAGCATTCCTGGGACGAGGCGTTCGGCTATTTCGGCGCGCCCGCCCACACGCTGAGCCTGAGCCCGCAGGCGGTCTACGAGATCAACAAGCAGGGCAGCAAGTCGGAGAAGCCGGAGGACGCGCTGGCCCACGCCGACTTGAACCAGGACGGCGCGGTCGATCTCAAGAGCGAGATGGCCTTCGGACCCGCCTACTACGCCGCCGGCTTCGACAAGCGGGGCACAGACTATCTCCACACCATCACCCAGGCCTTCCTGGACGGCCGCAAGGTGATCACGGAGGCGAACGGCGCGGCACTCACCGACGAGCAGCGCAGCATGCTCCAGGGCTACGCCGAGACGATCCGCACCAACTGGGAAAGGGTGCTCGCCGAAGCCGTGTTCAAGTACGCTGGTTCCGTCTACAAGGACCTCGGCAAGCTGGAAACCATCCTCGAGTCCGGCGGCGATCCGGCCAAGGCCTTCCGCACCTACGCCAAGCACTGGGGCGAGCTGAAGGGCTTTGCGCTCGCGCTCCAGACCGGCCGCGACAACCTCGGCGAGACCGCGGTCAGGCTCAATCGCATCATCGGCTTCGGCCCGGTGCTGCCGAATACGAGCCAGGTCACCGACATCGACAGCGCGGGCAACTACGTGAAGGACGAGTCCAAGCCGCTCGCGACGTATCAGTACGACATGCTGAAGCTGCAGGACCTGATGATCTCCGCCTTCGCCGTCGAGGCCCGCCAGAACGATCAGCTCTCCGACATGGAGTCGCTGCTGGAGAAGCTCGGCGACGGCGCGAGCGCCGAGAACGACTGAGCATTTTGTCGCTCACGGCAGCCGGCCTACGGCCGGCGCCTGCGCGGGCGCGCCGCATTAGCGGCGGGCCGCAGTCGCGGCCTGTCGCGCGTCCGTCTTTGACGGACGCGCTCTAGCGGGGGCGTTCCCCGCGGCGGCGTCCGCCACGGTGGCGGGCGTCGCGGGGGGATGGGAGGCAAGTACGGGCACGGTGGAGTCGATCGTTCTCGACTATCTCGGCGGGCTCGCCGACGGCTTCGTCGATCCCAAGAAGCGGGTCTTCGTCGGCTACCTGTTCGCGGCGCTCGCCATCGCCTTCCTGTTCACGCTCGGCGCGGCGGGGTGGAACCTGCGCGCCGGCGCTTTGGACGGTCGGCGGCTGATCTTCTCCCGCGCGATTTGGTGGTCGGCATCGGCCCGGGCCGACTACAAGATGTTCGCGCTCAACCAGGCGCTGATGATGGTGATCGCGCCCCGGCTGGTGGGCCGGATGGCGGTCGCCACCGCCCTCTTCTCGGGCCTGCACACGCTGGTCGGCGGGCGACCGGACGCCGCGCTCACGCTCCCCGGCTGGCTCGTCGTTGCGAGCTTCACGCTGTGCCACTTCCTCTGCGACGACTTGTCGAAGTACCTGGTGCACCGCGCGCTGCACCGGTGGCCGATGCTCTGGGCGTTTCACAAGGTCCACCACTCGGCGACCACTCTCACGCCGCTCACGGTCTACCGCACCCACCCGATGGAGGCGGTGCTCTTCAGCCTGCGCGGCACCGCCGTGCAGGCCAGCGTAGTCGCGGTCTTCATCTTCTTCTTCGGCAGCGCGGTAGACCTCTTCACAGTGCTCGGCGCGAGCGTCTTCCTGTTCGCGTTCAATGCCGCAGGCTCCAACCTGCGCCACTCGCACGTGCGCATCGGCTACGGGCGACGGGTGGAGAGGCTCCTGATGTCGCCGGCCCAGCATCAGATCCACCATTCAGTGGAGGAGCGGCACCACGACAAGAATTTCGGCACCGTGCTCGCGCTCTGGGACTGGCTGGGCGGCACGCTCTACCTCGCGGAGAAGGGACAGGAGCTCCGCTACGGTCCGACCGCGGGCGAAACGAGGGAGATGAACGGCCTCGCGGCGCTCTACCTGAGACCGGTTCTGGAAGCGGGACAAATCGTACGAAACGGGGCCGCGGCAGCGGTGGATGCGCTTGCGCATCGCCCCGCTTCCAACCCACAATCAAACGGAGGGCATATATCGGAATCACCGTTGAGGAAGGTAGGGACATGCCGCGTAAGGCACCGGGCACTACTCACCGCGAGGGCAACTCGCTGGTAGAGATCGCGGCCTGTTCCCTTTCGACGAGGCTGCAGAGAAGTGCGTTAGGGACTTGATCACGTAGGTGCGGTGCCATGTCTGCCAAGACTAGTGAACCCAACTGGTCCAATCAAACGATCTGGACAGGCGACAATATCGATATCATGCGAGGCATGAACACTGCCTCGGTCGACCTCATTTATCTCGACCCCCCTTTCAATTCCAAAGCCAACTATGCCGCACCAATTGGCTCCAAAGCCGCTGGTGCTGCGTTCAAGGACACGTGGACGTTAACTGATGTGGATGTTGAGTGGATTAACCTAATCGAAGCTAAGCACCCAGCTCTACATCGTGTCTTGCTCGCCGCTTTGACGGCAAGCGATAAGTCCTATCTCGCCTACATGGCCGTACGGCTACTTGAGATGAGGCGAATCCTCAAGCCTGTTGGAAGTATTTACCTTCATTGTGACCCGACCATGAGTCACCATCTCAAACTTATCATGGACGCAATATTCGGCCACAAGGCCTTTCGAACCGATATAACTTGGAAGCGAGGTAGCGCCCATAGCGATACAAAGCAGGGCCGTCGCCAGCATGGACGCATTCACGATGTTCTGTTGTTCTACACCGCCGGCAAAACGTGGACGTGGAATCCTCAGTATACCCCTTACACGGAGGAATACTTGGAAGAAGAGTATCGACATGTTACGGAAGGCGGAAGACGGTTTAAGCAGGCAGACTTGACCGCAGCAAAGCCTGGTGGAGATACAGAATACGAGTGGCGAGTGAAGCGTTCCTTTGATCAAAGTGAATGGGAAGCAGATATTGCGGACGAATACAGGAGACCAATAAATGGATGGGAATACAAAGCGGTCCTGCCCTATAAGGGGCGCTACTGGGCGTATTCTAAAGAAAATATGCGCCAGTTCTGGAGCGAAGGACGACTCTTTCATCGGAATACAGGAATGCCGCGTTTGATGCTGTTTTCCGATGAGATGTCTGGAATACCGTTACAGGATCTATGGATCGATATATCTCCCGCGCTCGGGAAGCAACGCACCGGCTATCCGACCCAAAAGCCGTTGTCATTGCTCTACCGTATTATAGAAACGAGTAGCAACCAAGGCGATATAGTGCTCGATCCTTTCACGGGTTGTGCTACAGCGTGTATCGCCGCTGAGCAACTGAACCGCCAGTGGGTTGGCATCGACATCAGTCCGAAAGCGGCCGAACTTGTGGAGCGCCGGATGCGCGACGAGCTCGGGCTGTTTTACCGAGGTGCTCGCCGGACCGACATTCCACATCGAACTGATCTTGGAAAGCTTCCACGCTACAACTGCCCAGAGAACCGAACTCAACTTTACGGACAGCAAGAAGGCCACTGCGCGGGATGTGACGAGCACTTCGAAGCCCGACACCTAGAAGTCGATCATGTTATCTCTCGACGCAAGGGCGGGACAAATCATATTGATAACCTTCAATTGCTTTGCGGTTCCTGCAATCGCATCAAGGGAGATCGCGGCATGGAGTATCTAATGGCCAAATTGCAGTTGCCAAAGTCGATGTAGACGGGAGACGACCTTGAGTGATGACAAGCTGGTGGCTCGGGTGTGGCCCGCGACCTACCGCGAGCCGGCGATTTCAAACTGAGTCACTACCCAACGCGGGACGCGCTTGCGAATCGCCCCGCTTCCAACCCACAATCGGCCGGGGTTGGGCAGACGGCGAGCGTGTTCCATGCGTCGCGAATCGCGCGGCAGGCAATCGGGGGCCGATAGCGACGGCCCGGCGGAAGCGGGAAAGCGTCTCTTCGCCGACTACGAGACACGCCCGGCGTTCTACGACGAAATGTTCGAGGCCATCGGCGTGCCGCGCGCGCATTGCCGGGAGCTCTGCGAGGCGCTCGACCGGATGCGCCCTGCCGAGATCGCCGCCATGCAGGAGTATGCCGAGCGCTCCTTTCTGCATCAGGGGATCACCTTCGCGGTCTACGGCGAGGACGGCGCGCAGGAGCGGATCATCCCCATCGACTTCCTGCCCAGGCTGCTCGACGCCGCCGACTGGGACCTGGTCGAGCGGGGCTTGAGGCAGCGGCTAGAGACGCTCAACCGCTTCCTCGCCGATGTCTACGGGCCGGGGCGGATCGTCGAGGACGGGGTGGTCCCTGTGGACCTGGTGCGGGGCTGCCCGCAGTACCGGGTCGAGATGCGCGGCCTGGAGGTGCCCCACGGCGTCTACGTCGCGCTCTGCGGCACCGACATCGTGCGCACCAACGACGGCTTCGTGGTGCTGGAGGACAACCTGCGAGTGCCCTCGGGCGTTTCCTACATGCTGGCCAACCGGCGGGCGCTGAAGACCAGCCTGCGCAACCTGTTCCGCCGCCACCGCGTGCGCGGCATCGAGCACTACGGCCAGCTGTTGCGGCAGACGCTCGCCGAGCTCGCGCCGCCCGGCGTCTCCGACCCCTGTATCGTCCTGTTGACCCCCGGCGTCTACAATTCCGCCTTCTACGAGCACATGTTCTTGGCGCAGGAGATGGGCATCGAGCTGGTGCAGGGCAGCGACCTGCTGGTCCACAACGGCTTCGTCTACATGCGGACCACGGCGGGCTTGAGAAAGGTGGACGTGATCTACCGCCGCATCGACGACGACTTCATCGACTCGCTGGCCTTCCGCGCGGATTCGCAGCTGGGCACGCCGGGCCTCTTCTACGCCTACCGGCTCGGCAACGTGACGATCGCCAACGCGCCGGGCACCGGGGTCGCCGACGACAAGAGCGTCTACGCCTTCGTGCCCGACATGATCCGCTACTACCTGGGCGAGGAGCCGCTGCTCGCCAACGTGGACACCCACCTCTGCCGGGAGCCCGAGGGGCTTGAGTACACGCTCGACAACCTGGAGACGCTGATCGTCAAGATGGTGGGCGAATCCGGCGGCTACGGCATGCTGGTGGGCCCCCACGCCTCACCCGCCGAGCGCGCGGCCTACGCCGAAGAAATGCGGCCCCCCCCCCCACACTCCGCCCCCCGGCCGCCGCCCCCCCTCGCGCCCCCCCCCCCCCCCCCCCCCGGGGGGGCGGCCCCCCCCCACGTCGACCTCCGCCCCTTCGTGCTGCGCGGGCGCGAGATACGCCTCGTCCCCGGCGCCTTCTGCCGGGTCGCGCTGGTCAAGGGCTCGCTCGTGGTCAACTCGAGCCAGGGCGGCGGCGGCAAAGACCTCTGGGTGCTGTCGGATTAGCGTCATGGTTCGGACGTTCATTCGCATGCGGCTGGGCCGGTGCTCGATCTCCGATCTGACGCTGGACAAGCAGATCCTCAAGGCTGGGCGCATGCACGCCGCCAGTCCGAGTGCATGCGCGAATGCAGGGGGAAATTTCTAAGCCCCTCGCGCCGGCGCCAGTGCATCGACCATGTCTGCGGCCGGCTCGGGGTCTCGGAACGCTGCGCATGTCGGGTGCTGGGCAGCACCGCTCGACCCAGCGCCGCATCCCGCGTGGCCGTCGCGACCTGAGGCTGGAACGAGGAGGAGACGTTCACAACCGGAGGGCTTCCGCCTCGGCGAGGACCGCGGAGACGAAGGACGAGGGGAGTTCGCCATTCGGCTTGTCCCGGACCGTCGATGACGGTGCAAGGGTGACTGAAAGATTGAGCTGCCCGGTTCATTAGAGGCCATCCCGTGGACGGCCCGGGACCGGGAGCCGATCACGAACCGAAGCTCGTCCCATTAGGGATATCTGAAGCCAATCGCGGTCGCAGGGAGGTAGCGCCGGAGGAGTCCTTGACTTGGTCAACCCGAATAGAGAAGCCGTTCGACAGACAGGGGGGTCTTCACAGGTCCTCGATTGACGACTTGGCCCGGCCAATTTCGGCTGCGGAGTCTGTGCGTACATCGGGCCCGAAAAAGGCGTCGTGCCACACCCGGGTCACTATCTTTGCGGCCATGTCGACGGAGACCGGGTGCTCGTTCAGTTGCTCCTCCTGCGCAAACCAGACATAGGCGCATTGCTCGACCATCGCGGCCATGGCTTCCGCAACGAGGCGGGCCGGAACGCCGTCGACCTCTTCTATGCCGCACTTGGACTTCAGCGCGCCCACGAAACGGTCGACGTGGCGGTTTCGCATCGCCCACCAGACGCTGCGGAACCGTTTGTCAACTGTTGAAGCCTCGATAAGGGCGCGCATCACGTCGCGGTTCTCGCTGTAGAGCGAAAGATAGCCGCGGTTTGCTTCGAGCAAGGCCCCCATGGGGTCCGTCGCAAGTTCCTTGTTCGGCGCGCGACTCGCTTCGAACAGAGCCTCGTGAATGCCGTCGACCAAGGCCCTGAACAGATCCTCCTTGTTGCGGAAATAGCGATACAGAGCACCGAGCGATACCCCTGCCTCGTCGGCAACGTCGATCATCTTGAGGTCGACATAGCCGTTGCGGGCCAGCACTCTTCGGGCGCTCTCCAAGAGACGGCTGCGCGTACGCCGGCCCTTGGGTGTGGTCGGAAATTGGGTCATCTGCGACGCCATTCCACCGACCTCCACCCGTCATGCGCGCCGCAATTCTTCGGGCGACGCCGGCTCACGCTTCTCACCGGCCATTCTCCGGGTGGTGTCGCGGCTGCGTCCGGGCGGCCCCCTGGAAGCCCCCGTTCTCGGTCATGCCCGGAAGGTATCAAGAGAAAACGAGGCGGTCATTAAAAATGATGATCAATAAAAAAAGCGATATCACCATCTTGAATTTCGCCCGAAGCGGGTCTACGCTGGACGCGCGTGTCGATGGCAGTGGGAATTCGGCGATTCCGGGGCTGGCGACGGGAACGGCAGATGAGCGAGTTGCGTCTCGGAGAACCGGAAAACCCGCAATCCACGCGCGCAGCGTTTTCGGATGCCGAGGCTGCCAACCGCGCCGAGCGTGAACGCCGGTACCGCGCGATGGGGTGGTGGCCGGGCGAGCGCCTGTGCGACCGCTACACCGTCCTCGCCCAGCGCTTCGAAGACCGCCTCGCTGTCACCGATGCAACCGGCCGGCGGCTCAGCCACGGCTTGCTGTGGCAGGAGAGCGGACGCCTCGCCGAAAAGCTGAAGCAGGGCGGAATCGGTCGCGGCGATATCGTGATCCTTCTTCTGCCGAACGTCGTCGACGCGCAGGTCGCGTTCGTCGCACTGCTGCGTCTCGGTGCCATACCCGCGAGTCTGCCGACCCGAACCGATCCCGACACGGTCGCTTACGCCGCGCGACTGACGGGTGCGCGGGCACTGATTTCATTGGAGCGCCACGGAAACGCGCGCCTGGAAGACACGGCGCGGGAAGCCGCTTCGTCCTGCGAATATGGGCTGGGCGTCTTCCTGTTCGACGACTCCGCCGGTACGTGGGAGTTGGCGCCGGCAAGTCGAAGAACGCCCTTGCCGGCAAGCGCCGCCGACCTCGCGCACGTCATGTTCACCTCGAGCACGACCGGCCGGACTAAGGCCGTCATGCACAGCGAAGACACCCTGGCCGCGTTGAATGTCGGGTTCACGGAGCGCTTCTCGCTCGGTCCGGATGCGCCGATCTTTCTCGCCTCTCCGCTGGGACACAGTATCGGTGCCATTCACGGCACCCGGTTGGCGCTCCATACCGGCGCGCCGCTCGTTCTCCACGACGCCTGGAATCCCGAGCGCGCGCTTGAAATGATTGAAGAGTTCGGCTGCGCGTTTACCGCTGCGGCGACGCCGTTCCTGAAGGATCTGGTCGACGCGCGATGGCCGCGCTCGACGCCGAAGCTGGCACCGCTCCGCTCGTTTCTATGCGGCGGCGCGCAGGTGCCCCCGTCGCTGATGGAGGCCACGCAGGCCCAATTCCCAAACACGTTCGTGACCGTCCTTTGGGGCATGACCGAGGGCGGCCTCGTCACCTGCGTCCGCGAGAGCCCCCGCGAGAAGCTGATGAGCACCGCCGGCATCGGACTGCCGGGACTGGAACTGCGCTGCCTCGATGCCGAGGGCGGCACCTTGCCTGTGGGTGAGGAGGGAGAGTTGGCCATGCGGGGGCCGGGCGTTTTCATCGGCTATTTCGGCCAGCAAGACCTCTATGACTCCCTGATCACCGACGATGGATTCTTTTGCACCGGCGATCTGGCGCGGATCGACGCCGAAGGTTACGTGCGCATCACCGGCAGATTGAAGGATCTGATCATTCGCGGCGGCGTCAACATCTCACCGGCGCCGATCGAGAATGCGCTCGCCGACCATCCGGGCGTCAACGCCGTGGCGGTCATCGGCCATCCCGACGACCGGTTGGGCGAACGCATCTGCGCGGTTGTGGTGGCGCACGGCAAAGCCCCGAGCCTCGAAGACCTTATCGCCCACGCGCGAGCGAGGCGCCTGCCCAAGCATCACTGCCCCGAGGTTCTGCGCATCGTGGATTCCATGCCGATGACGCCGGCGGGGAAGATCCGCAAGGCCGACCTCCGCGCCGTCGTGGCGGGCGATGACGCTGCCTCCGGTGAAGGGGCATGAGGGTGCGGCTCGCCGACATCGACGTCGGCTACACGCGCATGGGAGAGGGACCGCCGGCGGTCATGCTCCACGGTCTTGCAGAGGACCGGAACAGCTGGGCGGACGTTCAGCGCCGACTGAGTGACTTCACGACCTACGCCTACGACCTTCGTGGTCACGGTGAGACCGAGCTGGGCGAGGCCGAGGGCTCGCTGGAACAGCTAGGCGGCGACCTGATTGCGTTCCTCGAGGCGCTGACGGGTCCCGCCCACTGCATCGGCTACTCGCTCGGCGGCGCCGTGGTGCTCTGGGTCGCGGCCAAGCGGCCCGACTTGGTGACCCGGGCCACGGTCGCCGGCACCTCGACCGTTGTCGGACGACGCGCCGCCGGGTTCTTCCGCGACCGCATCGAGGCGATCCGAAGCGATTTCTCGGGCTTTGGCAACGTGCTGAAGGAGGACACGCGCCAGCAGCTCGTCGTCGCCGGCGACCGCCTCGAAGAAATCGCGGCCCGGCGTCTCAAGGCCATCGGCACCGGAGACGGCTACGTCAATGCCGCCCGCGCGATGGCGGGACTCAATGAGGACCCGCTCACCCCACTCCTGCCGGACATCGCCTGCCCGGTCCATGTGATTGGCGGCGAGGCAGACGTGTTCTGTCCGCGCAAGGCCGCGGAGATCATGATCGCCGCCCTCCGCCACGGAACCTATCACGAGGTGGCACGGGCCGGGCACCTGATGAGCGTCGATCAGCCCGATGCCTATGCAGAGGCCATTCGCAACGCGCTCGAGAGCAGCCCCTGATGGTGAAGAGGTTCGGCATATCGAGGGGAGTCAGCCCGCGAGAGACCTTCGGCCAGGTCTGGGAGATCGCGGAGAACGTCGAGGAACTCGGCTTCGAAACGCTGTGGTTCATCGATCACCAGCTCGGAATGAAGGACGTCTACGCGGCGATGAACGTTGCGGCGATGGCGACCGAGTCGATCGAGATCGGTTGCGCGGTCACCAACCTTCGGACGCGCCATCCGACTGTCACCGCCAACGCCACGACCGCGCTCGACGAGCTTTCCGGTGGTCGCGCCTTGCTGGGCCTGGGCGCGGGCTGGGTCGCCGTCCATTCCATCGGCGAGAAGCCGAACAGGATCGCCGAACTCCGCGAGGGCATAGCGCTGTTTCACAGGCTGTTCGCGGGCGAGGAGGTCGATTTCTCCGGCGCCAAGGGACGGCTCGCCACCACGCGCCGGCAGATCCCGATCTATCTCGCCGTCTCGCAGCCGCGCATGCTCGAGCTTGCAGGCGAGGTTTGCGACGGCGCCGTCCTGATGGGAGCGGCCGACCCGGATTTCTGCAACTGGCAGCTCGAATACATCTACCGGGGTCTTCGAAAGGCCGGGCGCAGGCGCGAGGACATCCTGATCGATCTCATCGTCACGATGAGTATCGACGACGATGCCGAACAGGCGATCAACGACGTCCGGGCCTGGGCGACCAGCCAAGCCGCCACCTTCGCCGTCTGGAAGGCGATGCCGCCGGGGTGGGAGCGCTTTCGACCCGAATTCAAGGCCGCCCAGGATGCCTACCACTACGAGGAGCACCTGTCGCTGCGTGCCGGGCACAAGGAGATCGTCAGCGAGGAGTTCGTGCGCTCGGTGACGATATCCGGCGATCGGGATCATTGCCTCTCCCGGCTGCGCGATCTCTCGACGGTCGACATCGATCGCATCAGCTTCGCGCTGCTCTCCAGGGGCCGCATGCGTCGGCTGGAAGAGCTCGGCAATCACGTGATCCCCCGACTAAAGACGGCCTAAGCAGAGGAATCGAGGTGCCCGTGCCAAACGAGCAGGACAGAGAACGCCCGGTGGCACTCGTCACCGCAGCGGCCGGTGCCGGCATCGGCGCCGCGATTGCGCGCAGGCTCGCCAGCGACGACTACGACGTCGTGATTACGGACGCCCACGAACGCCGTTGCGGCGCCTTCGCTCAGCAGCTCGCCGACGAACACGGCAGAGAGTTCCTGTCCATGCCGCTCGATGTGACCGACTTCGACGCGGTAGGTGCCGTCATCCAGGCCGCCGTGGAGCGGCGCGGGCGCATCGACGCCCTCGTCAACAACGCAGGGTGGAGCAAGATCGAGCCGGTCGCCGAGATGGCGCCCGAGACCTGGCAGCGCTGCCTGGATGTCGACCTGAGCGGCACCTTCTACGTCATGCGTCACGTGCTCCCGCACATGATCGCGCGAGGCTCGGGCACCATCGTCAACATCTCGTCGATTGCGGCCTGGGAAACGACGACCGAGCACGGCGCCGCCTATTCCGCGGCCAAGGCGGGAATCCTGGCGCTCACACGGGTCGCTGCCGCCGAGAACGGTCGGTACGGCATCCGCGTCAACGCCGTGGCGCCAGGGCTGATCTACAACGACTTTCTGCGCCGCATCTACCCCGACGAATTCTTCGACGGTTACGCGGAATCACGGTCCCTGGTCGGCCGCATCGGACAGCCCCGGGACGTGGCGGACCTCGTCTCGTTCCTCATCAGCGACCGAGCCGGATACATCACGGGGGAGGTGTACGGCATCAGCGGAGGCGTGTCTCCGATTGCCTGATCGCAGCAGCGAAAGCCCGATCCACTGGCCGATCTCTGACCTGATCGAGGCCTACCGACACGGCCTGTTGTCGCCGGTCGAGGTGGCCGAAGAGGTGCTCGCCCGGATCGATCGACTGAATCCGTCGCTCCACGCCTATCTTGTCCGCTTCGACGATCTCACGCGCCGGCAAGCACGGGAGGCCGAGGCCGATTACCGGGCCGGCCGCGCGTTGCCGCTGAGTGGCGTGCCGATCTCGATCAAGGACACATTCCCGCTTGCCGGCGCGGTGACGACCTTCGGTTCGGTCGTGCACCGCCATAACCTCACGCAGCAGGACAGCGGGGTCGTTCGCCGGCTGAGAGCTTCGGGCGCCGTGTTTACCGGCAAGACCAACACCGCCGAATTCGGCCAATCGGCGACCAGCGACAACCGCCTCGGCCCGGAAGCCAGAAACCCGTGGGATACGACGCGCACGCTGGGCGGCTCGAGCGGCGGCGCCGCAGTTTCGGTCGCTGCCGGACTTGCGAGCGTCGCGCTGGCCGCCGACGGCGGCGGATCGATCCGCATTCCGGCTTCGTTCACCGGATTGCTCGGCTTCAAACCCACTTACGGCCTTTGCCCCGACGAAGGCGGCCTGCCGGCAATGTCGGACTTCGTTTGTCCGGGACCGTTGGCGCGGTCCGCGGCCGATGCACGGGCGTTCCTGGGCGCGCTTCTCGATCGCAGGATGAGCCGTGCCGGCGCGGGAAGAGGGTTGCGCATTGCCTGGTGCCCGCGCCCCGAAGGACGCCCTGTCGACCCAGGCGTCGCGGCGACCGTCGAAGCTGCCGTCGCGTGTCTCGAGACCCTCGGCCATGAGGTCGTGGAGACTGCGTTACCCCTCGAAGGATGGAATGAAGCCTTTGGGCCACTCGTCCTCGCCGAGGAACGGCGCGAGCGCGGCGACCTGCTCCACCGGTTCCCGGACGTGCTCAGCGATTACGTGCGCAAGTCACTGGTGGCGGCGCGGACAGTCAACGACGAGGACATTGCCGCCGGCCGCGCGGCGCATCGCAGCTATCGCGCCCGCATTGCAGCGCTGTTCGAGACCTGGGACGCGATCGCGACGCCGGCTACGGCCGTCACCGCCTTTCCCCTCGGCAAGCGGCCGAGGCGGATCGCCGGCCGCGAGGTCGACTGGCTGTGGGGCGCATTCCCCTTCGCGGTTCCGTTCAATGTCTCGGGCAATCCAGCCGTATCGCTGCCGTGTGGGCTCGCCGACGGTCTGCCCGTGGGACTGCAACTCGTGATGCCCATGAACGAGGACGAGAGGCTTCTCGATCTTGCCGAAGACGTGGAAGAGGCGATCGCGTTCGCCTGGAGCCCGATGGGAGATCCAGCGCCGTTGCCGGCGGTGGAGGCGGCCTCGTGAGCGGGTGCGTGGCCACATCGTCACGCGACGGTGTGCTCGAGATCACCTTCGAGAATGCCCGGCGCCGGAACGCGCTGTCCCGCTCGCTTCTGTCGGCACTGAGTCGGGCGATCGACGATGTCCGGGCAGGCGACGTCCGAGCGGTGGTCCTTGCCGGCGCTGGTGACGGGTTCAGCGCAGGCGCCGATCTCACCGATCTGAACGGCACGATCGACGACCGTGCCGTGGACGGCGCCATTGGGCGCACCGCCCAATCGATACGCGATTGCCCGGTACCGGTCATCGCGGCCGTCGAGGGCCCCTGTATCGGCGGGGCGCTTGAATTGGCGCTCAACTGCGACGCCATCGTGGCCGCCGAGGGTGCCTACTTCGCGCTTCCCGCGACGCACCTTGGCCTGCTTTACGATCCACGTGCCGTGGTGCGCCTCCGCCGTCGCTTGAATCCGGCCGCGCTGAGGTGGCTGCTTCTGCTTGGCGAGCGAATCGATGCCCGTACCGGGGCGGCGATGGGCCTGGTTGTCCGTGTCGTCCGCGAGGGCACCGCCAAGGCGGAGGCGTGGGCGCTGGCCGAGCGTGTGGCGGCTCGTTCACCGCAGGCCGTCGCGGCAACCAAGACGCTGCTCAACGAGTTTGAGGAGGGCTGCGCCCACCTCGATGAGTGGGAACGCGTGCGCCTCGACATCCTCGCTTCGACGGAGCGACGCGAGCGCGTCGAACAGGCGAAGGCGCGTCTGGGGCTGGTGTGATCGGCTCGCCCAAACCGCGCCCATGACGAACGGGAGGGACCCAATGAACTGATGGTGCCATGACCCTATCGCCCCGTTACCGGGGACCGGCTCGAGACCGGTCGCCATGGCAGCGCGGCGCGCAGGCAATTCGGTCTACACGCGCGTGCCGCGCGCAATTCTGGCTTTTCGGGAGGAGAAGATGAGAGCTTTCAAGGCGCTTCTTGCAGCGGCCGGCGCCGCCGCCGTGATCGCAGCCGGCGTGGTGACCGCGGCCGGTGTCATGTCCGCGTCCAGGTTCGCCGAGGCGGAGACCATTCGCATCGGCGACATCAATTCGTACACGCGTCTGCCGGCACACACGATTCCGTACCGGCAAGGGGCAATTCTCGCGATCGAGGAGATCAACGGCGCGGGCGGTGTGCTCGGCCGCGAGCTCGAGTTCGTATCGCACGACGATCAGGGCAAACCGGGCGAGGCGGTCAAGGTGGCCGAGCGGTTGTTCGACCGCGACGAGGTGGTCCTGATCTCGGGCTCGCTGTTCAGCCACGTCGGGTTGGCGCTGACCGCCTACGCCAAGCAAACCCAGCGATTGTACATCGCGGCCGAGCCGCTGGCCGACGCGCTGGTCTGGGCTCAAGGCAACCGCTACACCTTCAGGCTGCGGCCTTCGACCTACATGCAGGCGGCAATGCTCGCCGCCGAGGCGGCGAAGGACGAGAACGCCAAGCGTTGGGCAACCATCGCGCCCAACTATGCCTACGGCAAGGATGCCGTGGCAGCGTTCCAGAGGGTGTTGACGGCGTTGCGACCGGATGTGGAGTTCGTCGGTTCGCAATGGCCCGCGCTGTTCAAGATCGACGCCGGTGCGGAGGTCGAGGCGCTCAAGCGCCTGGAGCCGGACGCGATCTACAACGTCACCTTCGGCAGCGATCTCGCCAAGTTCGCGCGCGAGGGCAGGTTGCGCGGCCTCTTCGAGGGGCGGCTGATGGTCGGATTGCTGACCGGCGAGCCCGAGTACATCGATCCCCTGAAGGACGAGGCACCGGAGGGCTGGCTGGTGACGGGCTACCCCTGGTACGACATCGATACTCCGGCGCACGATGCGTTCCTGGCCGCCTATCAGCAGCGTTGGGACGACTATCCGCGCATCGGCTCGGTGGTCGGCTACAACACCATGCTGGCCATCAAGGCGATGCTCGAACGGGCCGGCTCGACCGAGACGGAAGCCATGGTCGATGCCTTGGAAGGTCTGAGTTTCGATGCGCCGACCGGGCCCATCACGTTTCGAGCGATCGATCATCAAGCGACGATGGGGGCCTATGTGGGCTGGACCACGTTGCGCGACGGGCAGGGCGTCATGGTCGACTGGAAGTACCTCGACGGCGCGGACTACCTGCCGCCCGATGACGAGGTTCGGAAACTGCGCAGTGGTGGCTAAACCGGCGTAGCGTCAGGGGCCGCGCAGCCGGCTCCTGACGCCGATATCGGGATAAAGGACGGTCTGAGCAAGAGAGCCGGAGCGTGGCGGATTTCATCGTCAGCTTGTTGACGGGGCTGTCCAGCGCCGCAGCCATGTTCCTGGTCGCTTCGGGGCTGTCGATCATCTTCGGGGTGACCCGGATCGTGAACTTCGCCCACGGCTCGTTCTACATGCTGGGCGCCTATATCGGGTACACGCTGGTCCAGGCGATCGGCGCCACCGGGATCGGCTTCTGGGCCGCCGTGCTGATCGCCGCCGTCGCCGTCGGCCTGATCGGCGTGGTCATGGAGATCCTGCTGCTTCGCCGGATCTACAAGGCGCCTGAGCTCTTTCAGCTGATCGCGACCTTCGGGGTCATCCTGGTTATCCAGGACGTAACGCTGTGGATCTGGGGATCGGAGGACCTCGTCGGCCCGCAGGCCCCCGGACTCAAGGGCGCGGTCTTTATCCTCGGCAAGCCGATGCCGGAATACGACTTGGCCCTGATCGCCATATCGCCGCTGGTGCTGGTCGGCCTATGGGCGCTGTTCAAGCTGACACGCTGGGGCACGCTGGTCCGGGCTGCGACGCAAGACCGGCAGATGGTGGCGGCGCTGGGCGTCAACCAGCGCTGGTTGTTTACCGGCGTCCTGTTTCTCGGCTCTGCACTCGCAGGGCTGGGCGGTGCCGTTCAGATCCCCAAGGGCGGCGCCGACCTGCTGATGGACTTCAATATCCTCGCCGCTGCGTTCGTCGTGGTCGTCGTGGGCGGCATGGGCAGCATATTCGGCGCCTTCTGGGCGGCGCTGCTGTTCGGCATCCTCCAGACCTTCGGCATCCAGATACTGCCGAACTCGACGCTGGTGCTGATGTTCCTGGTCATGGCGGTGGTCCTGATCTTCCGGCCGTGGGGGCTGCTCGGCATCCCGGAGTCGGTGCTTCAAATACCTTCCGGTCCGCCCGAGCAACCGCTGCGTCCTGCGCTGCCGCGGGTACGTGCCCTGGCCGGCGCGGCCTGCGCGGTGCTCCTCGCGCTTCCGATCGTGCACCTCGTCTTCCCCGAGGCGGTCGGCACGTTCACCCTGGTCCTGGTCATCGAGATCATGGTCTTCGTGCTGTTCGCCGCCGCGCTCCACTTCATCATGGGACCGGGCGGGATGGTCAGCTTCGGCCACGCGGCCTATTTCGGTGGCGGCGCCTATGCGGCCGCGCTCCTGGTGAAGTTCGCGGACGCACCGTTCGAGCTCGCGTTCTGGGCCGCACCGCTCGGCGGGGCGCTGTTGGCGTTTCTCTTCGGCTGGTTCTGCGTGCGCCTGAGCGGCGTCTACTTCGCGATGCTGACGCTCGCCTTCGCACAGATCGCTTGGGCGTTCGTGTTCCAGGACATGCCGGGCAGCGTGCTCAAGACCTTCGGAATCGCAGACGAGTACGGTGCGCCGCTCAAGATTACCGGCGGCGACGACGGCCTGAACGACATCTGGCCGTCGCCCTGGGCGGGTGCGCGTGTCTCCTACTACTACATCACCGTAGGGCTCAGCGTGGCCGCGCTCTGGATCATGCGGCGCATCCTGTACGCGCCGTTCGGCTACACCTTGCGCGCCGGCCGCGACTCGCCGTTGCGGGCCGCCGCGATCGGGATCGATCTCACGCGCCACCGCTGGCTGGCCTTTGCGATCTCCGGCGCGTTCACGGGCCTTGCCGGTTCTCTGTTCCTGTTCTCGAAGGGCAGCATCTTCCCGACCACGCTGGAGATCGCGCGCTCCTTCGACGCCTTGCTGATGGTGCTGCTCGGCGGCGTGCAGTCGCTCTTCGGCCCGATCTTCGGCGCCGCCGCGCTCACCTGGCTCAACGATCTCTTCAGTGTCCTCAGCTACTGGCGGTTCCTGCTTGGCATGACCATCATCGCCCTGGTGCTGCTGCTCCCCCAGGGGCTCGCCGGTTTCGCCGGCACCCGGCTGGGCCGGCGACTCCGGTTGGCGCGGCCAGAGGAAATGTCGACATGAGCGCGGTGCAGCACGAGCGCGCTCCGGTGCTCGAGGTCGAATCGCTGAGCAGGGCGTTCGGCGGGGTGCAG
>JAPPKP010000169.1 GCA_028819955.1 Rhodospirillaceae bacterium
CAAACCGGACAACTCGTGTGCTACCTAAACCGGACACATCATCTGCTAGCGACAATTGAGCAATCCATGACTGGCGGGGAGTGCCGGCTCATGACAACATGACGCCACAACTCATTCGGACGAGAGGGGCCGCCATGACCCCGGAGCAGGTGCTTGCCCATCCCCCCAAGGTGCTGACCGAAGCCCAGCGGGAGGCGTACTTCCGCGACGGCTACCTGCTGCTCAAGCGCTTCGTGCCGGAGTTCTGGCTCGCAACGCTACGGGCTCTCAGCGAGCACTTCGTCGGCGAAAGCCGGAGCACCACTGCTTCCGACGAGAGGTTCGACCTGGAATCCGACCATTGCGCAGCGGCGCCCCGCCTCCGGCGCCTGAACCAGCCGGTGGCGCGGCACCCCGACTATTGGCGCTTTGCAAGCGAGTCCTGCATCACCGACCTGGCCGAGGACCTGCTTGGGCCGAATGTGATGTTCCACCACTCCAAGCTCAACTTCAAATGGTCCGGCGGCGGCGAGGAGGTGAAGTGGCACCAGGATATCCAGTACTGGCCGCACACCAACTACAGCGTGCTCACCATCGGCGTCTATCTGGAGGACGTGGACGAGACCATGGGGCCCATGGGCGTGATCCCGGGCGCGCACGAGGGCGAGCTCTTCGACCTCTATGATGGGAACGACTGCTGGGTCGGCGCCATCAGCGAGCAGGACCTTCCGCGCGTGCCGGTGGAGAAGGCGGTCTACCTGCAGGGGCCGGCGGGCTCGGTGACGGTGCACCATTGCCGCATGATCCACGGCTCCAGGCCCAACGCCAACCCGGAGCGCTCGCGGCCGCTCCTGCTCAACGCCTTCTCGTCCGCCGACGCGCTGCCGGTGACGGCCTACAATTATCCCTCGACCCATAACGGGGAACTCGTGCGGGGCGCGCGCCCCCGTTGGATCCACTTCGACCCGAGACCCTGCCTCCTGCCCCCGGACTGGTCGGGCGGCTACACCTCGATCTTCGCGCTGCAGCAGGGAGAGGAGCAGGAGCCCCAGGCCGCAGCCGCAGGCGGTTAGCGCCTATGCCCCGCCGCCGGGCGCCAGGCAGTCCTTGAAGGCAGTCGCCATGTTGCGGAGCAGCGTGAAGTAGAGCTCCGGCCCGTTCTCGATTGTGGCGCCGATGGGATCCACCGTGGCGGACTTCACGTTGCTACCTTCGATGACTGTGCTGACGAGGCGCTCGTCGAACTGGGGCTCGTCGAACACGCAGGCCACCCCCAGCTCACGCACCTTCTCGCGCAGCTCGGAAACGCGCCTGGCGCCGGGCGCGCGATCAGGGCTGATGACGACCGAGCCCGCGGCGGTAAGCCCGAAACGGTCTTCGAAGTAGCGATAGCCGTCGTGGAAGACGATGAACGGCACGCCACGGGCCGGTGCTACCTCCTGGGCGATCTCCTCCGTCAGGTGATCGAGGCGGTGGAGCAGGGCGTCGACGTTGGCCCCGTAAGTGGAAGCGTTGGTGGGATCGATCTCGGCCAGGGTTCCTGCGATCGCGCGTGCAATCGTCCAGCCGTTGATCGGGTCGAGCCAGACGTGCATGTCGAAGGGGCCGTGGTCCTCGGCGTGGTCAACGTGGTCGTCATGTCCATGGCCGTGGTCGGCGTCATGAGTGTTGTGGACGGCGTGGTCCTCGTCCTCGTGGCCGTGGTCGTCATGGTCGTCGTCGCGGTGCATCGCCTCGTCTTCGTCGTCGTCATGCCCGTGCCCGTGGTCATCGTCATGATCGTCGACGGCGGCGTGATCGTCGTCGTGGTCGTCGTGATGGTCGTCCATTCCAGCGTGGCCGTGGCTGTCGTGGTCGTGGTCCTCGAAGGCGCCGCCCTCGCGCACCGGCCTGAGCACCAGGCCTGGTGTGTCAACGAGCCTGACCACGCGGGCGCCGCGGGCGAGCGCCTCCACCGGCCCGGCGAGCGCGGTCTCCATCGTGTCGCCGATCATGAATATGATGTCGGCATCCTCCAAAGCCGCCGCGTCGGAGGGGCGCATGGTGAAGGTGTGCGGCGACGAGTGACCCCGAATGATCAGGTGGGGCTCGCCCACGCCGGCCATCACGGCGCTCACCAGCGAATGCACCGGCTTGATCGAGGCGACGACCCGAATGCCGTCGTCGCCTGCTGCCGGGACGGCAGCCGTGCCGCACAAGAGAGCCGTTGCGGCGAGCACAAGGGGGAAGCGTCGTGGTACGATGCGTGGACGATCCATAGTCGCGTCTCCGTCAGTCAGCCGGGCATGGCGGAGTAGATGTTATAATATAATGCTGGGCCTGTACACCGGCTCTCTGCAGCCAGGCGTCAGGGGCAATCGCCCGTAGAGGCGGAAGACATGACGACAGGGAGCGTGTCGCCCGCCGGGCCGGCGCCGCTCGTCAGCGCCCGCGACCTCGGCGTCAGGCGGAGCGAGCGCTGGATCATTCGGCATGTCGACGTCCAGGTGCCACGTGGCGCGCTGGTCTACGTGATCGGCGCCAACGGTGCCGGCAAGTCGACCTGCGCCAAGGCGGTGCTCGGCCTGATCGAGATCGACGAGGGGGCGGTCGAGCGGGCGCCGGACGTGGCGGTGGGCTATGTGCCCCAGCGCCTCGCCATCAGCCCGACGCTGCCGCTCACGCTCCGCCGACTGATGACGTTGACGCGGCGTTTCCCCCGCCGGGAGATCGAGTCTGCGCTCGCTGCCGTCGGCCTGGAGCGACTTGGCAATCCGCCTGTCTCCACGCTTTCCGGCGGTGAGTTTCAGCGGCTGCTGCTGGCGCGGGCGCTTGCCGAGCGCCCCGACCTGCTGGTTCTCGACGAGCCGGCCCAGGGCGTAGACGTGAGCGGAGCGGACGTCTTCCACGAGCTGATCGAGGAGATTCGCCGCACCCTCGGCTGCGGCATCCTGATGATCTCCCACGACATCGAGCTTGCGGCAAAAACCGGCGACGATGTCGTCGTCCTCGTGCCCCACGAGCACGACGCGGAGCCAGCCGGTGACGCCGCCGGTGCGCCGGGGGCCTGAGCGATGTTCGACGACTTCTTCACCCGCGCGCTCATCGCCGGCATCGGGCTCGCGCTGGTCACCGGGCCGGCGGGGTGCTTCGTAGTCTGGCGCAGGCTGGCCTACTTCGGCGAGACCATCGCGCACTCCTCGCTGCTGGGCGTCGCGCTTGCCATCGTGCTGCAGTTTAACCTGGTGATCGGCATCCTGATCAGCGCCGCGCTGGTGGCCTTCATCATGTTCTATCTCGACCGGCGCGGCGCACTGCCGACCGACACGCTGCTTGGCCTGCTCGCCCACGGCGGGCTCGCGCTCGGCCTGGTGATCCTCTCGTTCTTCCCGGCCATGCGGATCGACCTGCATTCGCTGCTCTTCGGCGACATCCTGGCCGTCCAGCGGATCGACCTGGCGGTGATCTGGGGCGGCGGCGCGGTCGTGCTGGGCGTGCTCGCGTGGCTTTGGCGTCCGCTCCTGGCGGCGACCGTCAACCCGGACCTCGCCACGGTGGCGGGCCTCAAGCCCGAGCAGGCGCGGCTGATCTTCGGACTGCTGGTGGCGGCGATCATCGCCGTCGCCATCAAGATCGTGGGAATACTGCTGATCGTGGCGCTTCTGATCATTCCGGCGGCGACCGCCCGGCGCTTTGCCCCCAGCCCCGAGTGGATGGCGGCGGGTGCAGCGGCGGTGGGCGCCTCCGCGACCGTGGGCGGGCTCTACGCGTCCGCGACCTGGGATACGCCCTCCGGCCCCTCCATCGTCGTCACCGCGTTGGCACTCTTCATCGTGACCCGCGCCGACGGCCTCAGGAAGGTGGTGCGGTTGGTGGTCAGCCGGAGCCGGTAACGGCCTCGTCGGCGCAGCCTTCCAGCTCGATCTGCACCGTGACGTGACGGATGTCGAAACGGTCCGCGAGGCGTTCCTGAATCGCGGCGACGGCCGAATCCGGGTTGGTGCCCTCGGCGACCTGGGCGTGGAGCGTGAGCAGCGAGCGCTCCTGCGAGAGCGACCAGGCGTGGACATGATGCACGTCCTCGACGACGGCAACGTGCGAGACCAGATCGCGGCCGATGTCGCGCACGTCCAGTGCGGCGGGCACCCCTTCCAGCAGGACGTGCGCCGCGTCCTTCACCAGGTACCAGGCGCTGCGCAGCACCAAGAGCCCGACCAGGATCGAGAGGATCGGGTCTATCGGCATCCAGCCGGTGGTCATGATGACCAGCGCCGCGCCGATCGCCGCCACCGAGCCCAGCATGTCGCTCCACACGTGGAGGAGCGCGCCCCGCACGTTGAGGTTGTCGCGGTCGGCGCCGTGGAGCATGGCGAACGCGGCGATGTTAATGGCCAGTCCCAGGCCCGCCACCGCCAGCATGGGGCCGGCCAGCACCTCCGTAGGGTTGAGCAGCCGGTCGGCGGCCTCGCTGAAGATCCAGATGCAGATGAAGACCAGGCTGATGCCGTTGGTGAAGGCGGCGAGGACGGGGAAGCGGTGATAGCCGTAGGTGCGCGCCGCATCGGCCGGCCGCTGGCTCAGCCTGAAGGCGAGCCAGGCGAAGAACAGGGAGACCGAGTCGATCAGCATGTGCGCGGCATCGGCCAGCAGTGCGAGCGAGCCCGAGAGCACGCCGCCGATCACCTCGGCGATCATGAAGCCCGCCGTCAGCAGCAGTGCCCAGAAGATGCGGGTGGCGTTGTCGCCATGCGCGTCGTGGACGTGCGCGTGGCCGGCGTGGCCGTGTTGATGGCCGGCCATCACGGAGAGCCTGAATAGTCTTCCGACGACACCTGGCGTTCGCCTCTGGTCCGAACCGGAACAGTCTATTGCATCGGGCGCTTGAGCGGCCCCGCTTTCCCGCGGTCTGCCACCGCTGTTGCCGGCAACTCAGCCAAGCGGCGTGTCGAGGAAGGCGATGAACGAGACCAGCCCGACCAGGGTGACCAGGGCCGCGCCCGCGTAGTTCATGCCATGGCGGAGCGCGTTGACCCCGCCGCCTCCCGAGCGCTCCATCACCCGCGTCGCAGCTTGCCGCGCCAGAATCGCGCCGACCCCGAGCACGCAGATGCTCGAGCCGATTCCGAGCGACATCGCCCCGACCAGCAGGGAGCCGGGGAAGATCATGTCGTTCGCCACCGCGTACAGCATGATCAGCACGGCGCCGGGGCAGGGGACCATGCCGGCCGCGAGCGCCAGGATGCCGCCTTCCGCCCTGCTGCCGTGGCTGTGGCCGTGATGGTGATGATGACGGCCGTGGCCGTGATTATGGCTGTGGCCGTGAACGTGCGGGTGATCGTGACGGTGAGGAGGGCTGTGGCCGTGGCCGTGAGTATGCGTGTGCTCGTGGCCGGCGACAGCGCTCGCGCGCGCCCTCAGCGAGGCGCGTATGGCCTGGTACAGCATGTAGAGGCCGATGCCGACAATGATGAGGAAGCTTGCGGCGCGCACGCCCGGCACGTCCGACAGCCCCAATCCGAAGCCGCCGCGTAGCACGAGGTCGGCGAGCCAGACGATGACGATGGCAGCGATGACATGGACGATGGCGATCTGCACGGCCATGACCACGCCGCGCATCACCCGCGCCTCGCGCCCGAGGAAGTAGGAGACGACGACGAACTTCCCGTGCCCTGGCCCGAACGCATGGACCGCGCCGTAGGCGAAGGCGACCGCAAGTGCGAGGAGGAAGGCACCGAAGTCCTCACCCCGCTCGATGGCGTTCATGTGCAGGGCCACCTCGGCATTGGCGCGGCGCTGGAACTCCATCAGCAGGTCCGTCAGCCGCTCAAACAGGCCGGTGCTCTCTTCGACAACTTCGACCTCGACGGGCGCAGCGACCGGCGCGGCGGTGTCGGTCTGGGAGAGCGCGAGCGGTGCGGTGAACAGGCCCGTCAAGAGCAGCCCGCACAGCAGGCCCAACAGCGCGATTGGTCTGCGGCGACGTTGTCTGCGGGGCCGATCACTCATCGAAGCTTATCCATCGCACGCCAGCGTAACCGGCTGGGGATGGCCGGATTGCGCGCCCGCGCCGCGCGCAATCCGGAACTTGCACCCCGGCGCCATCTCTCCGCTAACCAGCAAGAAGGGCGAATCGGAAAAGCTGAAATCCACGAAATTTTCTCGATCGAACAGGCTGACGGATACAGACTTTGCCTTCGGATCGAGGGGCGGCGTAAGGCCCAGAGAAAATTCGTAGACGAGCCGCGCCTGCTCGATCCGCGCCGCAAACCGATCCACGTCGAAGCCGCCCTGTTTCTTCTCTCCCGACCAGATGTGAACGAAATAGTCGGCGGGCGAGAGCGGATCAAAGGTCTCGGCGCGCAGGCTTCTGACCTCGAGAGGATTGAGGGTTCCGTCGCCATCCAGATCGTAGGTTTGGATGGTGTGGGCGCTGTAGAAGTCGTCGAAGACCCACAAAAAATCCAAGCCGCTGACCCGCTGCTCGTCGAACGCGACGGTAATCTTCGTCTCGACCCAGACGTCCGGGTTGGCGCGCGCCTCGGTCGCCGCCAGCGATACCGTCAGAGCGACAACCAGCGCCCATAGCCCGACCATTGCCGCCATGGCGGAAACCTATGACATGTTTCTTGACATGTCAAGGCCGTGGCGATCCGGTAAGGGTCGCGGCCCCCGCCGCCATCGTGTCGCTAAGGCGTGAGGTCCACCGGTCCGAGCGAGATCTGCGCGGGCGACTCGGTGAGCGCCTCCATCACCTTCCTCTGGCTGCCCCGCAGCGCGTTCTCGGTCAATTCCGCCGCCCGCTCACCGTCGCCCTCGATCAGCGCATCGACCAGGTCGTCGTGGAAGTGGTGGAACTCGTGCTCCCGCCGCTGCATGGCTAGCCCTAAGTGCACGATGCGCTCGTGCTGCTCCATGAGGCCGACGACCAGGGTGACCAGGCGCTGGTTGCCGGAGCACTCAGCGACGTAGCGGTGGAACTCGCGATTGGCCCGCAGATAGGCCGCCCGCCCGGCCCTGTCGCCTTCCGGATAGGTCGCGTGCGCAGCCTCGTTGAGCGCGCGCAGACGCGAGGCATCCACCTTGCCGGCGGCGAGGCGCACGGCGGTGACGTCGAGCACGAGGCGGAGCTGAAAAATCTCCTGAATGTCACGCAGGGTGACCGGGGAGACCGCGTTCCCCTGCCGCCCGCGCGAGACGATCAACCCTTCCTGCCGAAGGCGCATCAGGGCGCTGCGGATGGGCGCCTTGCTCATGCCGTAGCGCGCGACGAGCGATCCCTCCGAGACTTCCTCGCCGGGCTGCAGGGCGCAGGAGATGATGTCGTCCTTGATGGTCGCGTAGGCGATGTCGTTCAGATTCGGCTCGGCCGATCGCGTGCTTTCGTCCAGCGATTCTGAGGGTTGCGGGGCGGCACGAGGTTTCGTGGATGGCATGGATCGTCGGGTCCTTGCCGGCTTATGCCGGCGGAGGCGGGCGCGCGGCGCACCAATACTTCCCGAACGTAGCGCAAGTCCTTGCTGCCCGCGAGAGCCGGCACAATTGGGCGCGCGCGCCGCGGCGCTGCTTGCGCGGGCGCGCCGATCGGATAGGCTCGGACCGCTGCCCGAGGGAGAGCCCCGATGAACCAAGCCGCCGCCGTCACCCGCATCTCTGCGCCGAGCGCCCACCCCTTCTCGCCTCCCGATATTGTGCTTCAGACTGATCCTGAGGACGAGCGGATCTGGGTGCCGCTGAAGGAAGGCGTCTGGCTGCGCCCGCTGATGTACAACACCGTGCAAGGTGGCTGGTGCGAGGTGGTGAAGGTCACGGGCGGCGGCTTCGTCTCGCGCCACCGCCATCCGGCGCCGGTCCACGGCCTCGTGCTCAAGGGCGCCTTCCGCTACCTGGAGCACGACTGGATCGCCGACCGGGGCACCTACATCTACGAGCCGCCGGGCGAGGTCCACACCCTCGTGGTGGACGACGACTGCCCTGAGATGCACTGCTTCTTCGCGATCTCCGGCTCGGTCAACTACGTGGACGAGGACGGTCGGGACGTCCGCGCTGAGGACGTCTTCCACCGCCTCGACCGCGCGCGGGAGCACTACGAGGAGGTCGGCCTCGGCACCGACTACGTGAAGAACTTCCTGCGCTAGAACATCCTGTTCTTGTAGGCCCCGCGCGTATCGGCGCAAGTCGGCCGCGCCTATGCCATCGGCTCCACGTGTGGCGCCGTTGGCACGACGACTCAAACTACCGTGCAAGGCAGCGCCTGCCGCACCTATAATGCGCCGCCGGTGAGCGAGGGGGAGCAGCCACCATGTATCCAGCACCGATCGACGAGTATGTGCGGCCGGGGACGGTCGCGGACGCGCTCGCCGCACTCGGCCGCTACGATGAAGGCGATGCGGTCTTCGTGGCCGGCGGCCAGAGCCTCATGCAGGCGGTCAAGGCGCGCCTCGTGCGCCCGCGCTGCCTGATCGACCTTCAGGCGGTGGACGGCCTTTCCGGCATCGATGTCGGTGCGCACGGGGTCCGCATAGGCCCCATGACCCGCTACACGGAGATCGCCCGCGACGAGCGGCTCAGCGGCGCCTGCGGCGCGCTCCGCGACGCGGCCCAGCGCGTCGGCGACCGCCAGGTGCGCAACCGGGGCACCATCGGCGGCAGCCTCTGCTGGAACTATGTCGCCGCCTGCATGCCGCCCACCGCGATCGGCCTGGGTGCTACGCTGGAGTTGACGGCGGCCGACGGCGGCACACGAACCCTCGCGGCGGAGGACTTTGTCGGCGGCCCCCTGGAGACGGCGCGTGAGGACAACGAGATTCTCACCGCGATTACCATTCCGGCTGCGGCGGGCAATGCCGGCAGCGCATACAAGAAGTGGGGTCTCGTCACCGACGCGCTGCCGGTCATCGGGGTCTGTGTCGCGCTGGAGGTGGAGGGCGGGCGCTGCACCAGCGCACGTGTCGCAGTCGGCGGGCTTGCTAACGGGCCCACGCGCTCGGGCGCCGCAGAGCAGGCGCTGGTCGATGTCGCCGCCGGCGATGGCGACGGCATCGCGGCCGCGCTCGCCAAGGCCGCAGACGAGATCGAGACCCAGGAGGACCTCTGGGCCGACAGTGACTATCGCAAGCAGCTCATCCGCTCGCTCGGCGCCGAGGTCACGGCCACGGCTTTCGCGCGAGCGGCCGGCTAAGGGCGGAAAGGGAGGCCCGGCAATGAGCACGACCACGATCACGGTGACCATCAACGGCGAAGTCTTCGAGGAGACCGTGCCGGTCCGCATGCTGCTGGTCGACTTCATTCGCGAGCGCGCGGCGCTTACCGGTACCCACATCGGCTGCACCTATGAGGGCGTCTGCGGTGCCTGCACGGTCCAGTTCGATGGCGAGGCGGTGAAGTCCTGCCTGATGGTCGCTGCCCAGGCCGACGGGCACGAGATCACCACCGTCGAGGGCCTGGCCAAGGGCGGCGAACTTACGCCCCTGCAGCGCGCTTTCAACGAGCAGCACGCCCTGCAGTGCGGCTACTGCACGCCGGGCATCCTGATGAACATGGACGAGTTCCTGCGCGAGAACCCGGACCCGACGGATGAGGAGATTCGTCGCGGGCTGGTCGGCAACCTCTGCCGGTGCACCGGGTACGCGCACATCGTCGACGCGGTCCGTCAGGCCGCGCAAGAGACCAGGTGACGGAGGCGACGCGGATGACCGGGACAAGTGAAGGCTGGGTCGGCAGCCACTTCCACCGCAAGGAAGACCATCGCCTCATCACGGGTAAGGGGCGGTTCCTGGCCGATATCGCGCGGCCGGGCGCGCTTCACATCGTGTTCAGGCGGAGCGACCACGCGCACGCCATGATCGAGAGCATCGACGTGAGCGCGGCCACGGCGATGACGGGCGTCGTCGCGGTGGTCACGGGCGACGATATCAAGGACGAGATCCTGCCGATGCCGCAGCCGGTGGTGCAGCCCGCGCTGCCCGCGAACTATCCCAGGCACTGGCCGCTCGCGGTCGGCAAGGTGAAGTGGCACGGCGAGCCGGTCGCGGCGGTCATCGCCCGCGACCCCTATATCGCCGCCGACGCGGCCGAGGCCATCGAGGTCGAGTACGACCCGCTTCCCTACGTCGGCGATCCCGAGAGCGCGCTCGCGGAGGGTGCCACCATCGTCCACGAAGGCTGGCCCGACAACGTCATCTTCCAGATGGACTTCACGGGCGGTGCCGACGAAGAAAGCCAGAGGGCGCACGAAGCCAAGGTCCAGGAGGTGTTCGACGGCGCCGATATCGTGATCAAGCAGCGCTTCACCTGCCACCGCTGCGGCGTCGCGCCGATGGAGACCAGAGGCGCGCTCTTCGAGTGGGACGAGTCGGACGGGCTCACCGGGTGGCTCACCACCCAGCGCCCCCATATCGATCGCCTCGCGCTCTCGGACATCCTGGAAATCCCGGCGGAACAGGTCCGCATCATCGCACCGCGCGACCAGGGCGGCGGCTTCGGCGTCAAGGCGCCGTTCTACCGCGAGCCCATGCTGATCGCTTACATGGCGAAGAAGCTGGGCCGCCCGATCCGCTGGATCGAGACCCGCCAGGAGCACCTGATGGCGGTGAGCCAGGAGCGCGACCAGATCCACGATCTCGAGGTCGCGGCGGGGAGCGACGGCAAGCTGCTCGCGATCCGCGATCGCGGCCTCGCCGACTGCGGCGACGGTTGCGAGGGGGTCTACTGGGGCTTCCTGATGCCGTTCCTCGGCGCGGTCGAGCTGCCCAACGCCTATGACTGGCCCATCGGCGATATCAAGGTGAAGGTCGCCATTACCAACAAGTCGGCGCTTTCGCCGGCCCGCGCCTTCGGCGAGCTGCCCACCCGCTTCGCCATGGAGCGCGCCATCGACATGGTGGCCAAGCGCTGCGGCATGGAGCCGGCGGACGTGCGCCGCAAGAACCTCGTCGCCACGCTCCCTTACATGTCGATCACCAACGAGTATTTCGACAGCGGCGACTTCATCAAGGTGTGGGACAACCTGATGACAGAGGCCGATCTGCCGGGCTTTCGCGCGCGCCAGGCGGAGGCGCGGGCCGAGGGCCGCTATCTCGGCATCGGCTTCGGCCTGGGCGTTGAGCTTTCGGGCGTCGCCTCCGAGCTGTTCGTGCCCATGGAGAACCAGCCGGGCTACGGCGCCGCGACCGTGCGGCTCGACCCGCGCGGCAAGGTGCTGGTCTTCGAGGGCGATGCGCCCGGCGGGCAGGGGCACGAGACTACGGTGGCCCAGGCTGTCGCTCAGAGCTTCGGCATCCATCCCAACGACGTGGTGGTGACCACGGGTGACACGGGCACCACGCCCTTCGGCTCCGGCACCGTCGGCGCCCGCGCGGGCTCCTACTTCGTCAGCGCCGCGGTTCAGGCCTGCGACGTGCTCAAGGAGAAGATCGCGCGCATCATGGCCCACGATCTGGCCCTCGCCGACGCCTCGCCGGCCGACTTCGAATTCAAGGGCGGCTTCGTGACCTATCAGAAGGATACCAACATCAAGAAGACGTTCCGGGAGGCGGTGGAGCGCGTCATCATGGCGCCGATCAACCTGCCGGAAGGCGAGTCCGGCGGCCTTGAGCACACCGCCTTCTTCGAGGCCGAGAAGCCGATGATCGCCTTCAACGCCGATGTCTGCACGGTCGAGGTCGATATCGAGACCGGCCAGTTCAAGATCCTGAGCTGGACCACGTCGGAGGACGTGGGGCAGATCATCAATCCCCAGATCGTCGAGGGGCAGATGCAGGGCGCCATCGTCCAGGGGTTGTCGAACACCATGTTCGAGGAGTTCGTCTACGACGAGAACGGCCAGCAGCTCACCGCCGACTTCGAGAACTACAAGCTCGCGACCGCGGCGGACGTGCCGGACATCAAGGTGACCCATGCGCCGACGCCGTGCCCGTATACGCCGCTCGGCAGCCGCGGCATCGGCGAGGGGCGGCCATCCGACGTGCCGGGGACGCTCTGCAACGCGATCTGCGACGCGCTCAGTCCCTTCGATATCGAGATCACAGACCTGCCGCTCAGGCCGAATTCGCTCTGGCGCAAGATCCAGGCGGCGCGCGGGGCTTCCTGAACCGGCCTCCCGCCATGCCGCACCGGTAGGGGGCGATGGCGGGCGAAAAGGTACGCATCGGCTCCGGCGCGGGTTTCGCCGGCGATCGCTGGGAGCCGGCGGTCGAGCTGGTCGAACAGGGCAGCATCGACTACATCGCCTTCGAGTGCCTGGCCGAGCGCACCATCGCGCGCGAGACCCTCGCGCTGCGGCGGGGGCAGGGGAGCGGCTACAACCCCCAGCTTGAGGACCGCATGCGCGCGGTGCTGCTGCCCGCGACAGCGCAAGGCGTGCGGGTGCTCAGCAACATGGGCGCGGCCGACCCGCTGGCGGCGGGCCGCAAGACGGCCGAAATCGCGGCCGAACTCGGCCTCGCAGACAGTCGCTGCGCAGTGCTGCTGGGCGACGACGTGCAGGGCGCCGTTGCCGCCTGCCCGGACCTGCCCCTGATGGAGACCGGCGCGCCGCTGGAGAGCATCCTGCCGCGCATGGCCTCGGCCAACGCCTATCTCGGCGCTGACGCCGTGGCGTCCGCGCTCTCGACCGGGGCGCCGGTGGTGGTGACGGGCCGGGTTGCCGACCCCTCGCTCTTCGTCGGCCCCATCCTCCACGTGCACGGCTGGGACTACGACGACTACCCCCGCCTCGCCCAGGCTACAGCGGCGGGCCACCTGCTGGAGTGCGCGGGCCAGGTGACCGGCGGCTACTTCGCCGACCCCGGCGTCAAGGACGTGGCCGGCCTGGCGCGCCTCGGCTTCCCCTTCGCCGACGTGACCGACGCGGGCACGGTGACCATCGGCAAGTGCGCCGGCTCGGGCGGCCGCATCGACGCCGCCACCTGCACCGAGCAGCTTCTCTACGAGGTCGACGATCCGGCGGCCTACGTCACGCCAGACTGCGTGCTCGACATGACCGGCATTTCCTTTCGCGAAGTCGGGCCCGACCGCGTGGGGGTCTCGGGCGCGCGGGCACAACCGCGCACCGTCACCCACAAGGCGAGCATCGGCTATTTCGACGGCTACCTGGGCGAAGGGCAGCTCTCCTATGGCGGGCCCAACGCGGTCGCCCGCGCCCGGCTCGCAGGCGAAATCGTGGCGGAGAGACTGCGCCTGCGCGGCTTCGCCTACGACGCGCTGGACGCCCGCCTTATCGGGTTCGACAGCCTGCAGGGGCCGGGGGGGGGTCGGCCCCAGCCCTACGAGGTCAGGCTCCGCGTCACCGGCCGCACGCAGGACAGGAAGGCGGCCGACGCGGTGGGCTTCGAGGTCGCAGCGCTCTACACCAACGGGCCGGCCGGCGGGGCAGGGGACGCGACCTCCGTGCGCGAGATCCTCGCCGTGCAGTCGGTGCTGCTGCCGCGCGACCTGGTCACGCCCCGCGTCGAGGTGGTTGACGCCGGCTGATGTTGACCGTGCACGACCTCGCCCACGCCCGCGCCGGCGACAAGGGGCACAGCGTCAACATCTCGGTGATCGCCTACGACGAGGCGGGCTACGAGCGGCTCAAGCGCGAGCTGACCGAGGCGCGCGTGGCCGCGGCCTTCGCGGCGCTCGCCGACGGCCCGGTGCGCCGCTACGCCTTGCCGGGGTTAGGCGCGTTCAACTTCGTCATCGAGCGCCTGCACGGCGGCGGCGTCACCGCGACCGGCGCGCTCGACATCCACGGCAAGAGCCTGTCCTCGCTCATGCTCACGATCACGCTGCCCGGCAACGAGCCGGAAGACTAGGGGCGCCGCTCAAGCCTCCGTATCGAACCAGATCGTGACCGGGCCGTCGTTGACCAGGTGGACCTGCATCTCCTGCCCGAAGCGCCCGGTCTGGACCGGCACCCCGTGCTCTGCGAGTGAGGCGGCGAAGAGCTCGTAGAGCCGCTCGCCTTCGTCCGGGGGCGCGGCGTAGGAGAAGCCCGGCCGGTTGCCGCGGCTCGTGTCGGCGGCAAGGGTGAACTGGCTCACGACCAGCGCGCTGCCCTCGCTCGCCAGCACCGAGAGGTTCATCTTGCCAGGCTCGCTCTCGAAGATGCGCAGGTTGGCGACCTTGCGCGCGAGGAACTGCGCCTGCTCGTCGCCGTCGCCCTGCATGGCGCAGACGAGAACCAGCATGCCGTTGGCGATCTCGCCGACAGTTGCGCCGCCGATATCGACGCGGGCTTGCGCGACCCGCTGGATCAGCGCCCTCATGAATCGATTTGCGCGTAGTAGGTGCGGACGGGCGCCTCGGCGAGCAGCGCCAGGAAGTCGTCCAGCCCACCGGCTTCTTCCAGGCCGGCGAGGCTGGCCTTGTGCGCCTCCACCGAGGTCCACTCCTCGAAGATGATCACTCGGTCCGGCGCAACGGCATCCACCGCGAGCGCGATGCGGGAGCAGCCCTCCATTCCAGGGTTCTCGCCCACGAACGGCGCGAGCATCTCGACCACCTCGTGGCCCTTCCCGGGCTTGGCGGTCGCGTGCACCAGCAGCAACACGCTCATCGTCTTCTCCTTCGCACGAACGGCAGGCGCCGGGAGGCCGGGGCAGTGCGCCCCGGCCCCCTCAACGCAGCAACGTGGCTATACAGAGCGCAGGCGCGCCGCGCTAGCCGTAATAGCCGCCGTCCTCCATGAGCCGCCTGGTGCGGTCGTCCATGGCCTTGAGCGCGGCTTCGATGTCCTTCTCGCCGTTGACGAAGTCGGCGCACTCCTCGCCCATGAGCGCCTGGATGGCGTTGGCCTCCGGGATCTGCATGAGGTAAGGCACCGTGTACGGGAAGGCGCGATAGAGGCCCGCAAGGAAGTTGTGGTCCTGATTGCGCGCCAGGATCGAGGCCCGCGCCGGCTGCGCGCCCGCCGCCACCTTGGCGTCGCCGATCGCGGGATCGGTGTAATCGCCGGAATTGAAGTACTGCATCCAGGCGAACGCGGCCTCCTTGTTCTCCCCGCCGGAGTTGATGAACTGCCCGAGCCCACCCATCTGCGGCTTGTGATCGCTGCCCGGGCTCTGCCCCTTGGGCGGCAGATCGACATGGATCGCCTCGTGGAACTCGGTGAAGCCCGGATCGTTCAGCACCGCGGTGCCCCAGTTCAGCGGGCCGTAGACGGCGGTGCCGTTGGCCATGGCCTTGTTCACCTCGTCCTCGGTGGCGTTGGCACTGACCGGATGCGCGTACTTCATGAGCTGTTCGATGACGCGCATCGCCTCGTATCCCGCGTCGGTTGCGAAGGCCGGGTTCCACCCGCCCGGCTCCATCTTGTCGAACCACCAGCCGCCGCAGGTCGCATGCACGCCCCAGAACACGGTGCCGGCCCAGGCGCCGCGCTGGAAGCAGGAGACGAAGCCGTACCGGTCCTGATCCGGCGCGTTCAGCTCCTGCGCGGCGCTGATCGCGTCGTCCCACGTCATCGGCAGTGCGATGCCCGCGGCGTCGAAGACGTCCTTGCGGTAGAAGGTCGTCATGACGTTGCCGTCGTCGGTGAGCCCATGCAGCTCGCCGTCGCCCGACGGAATGCGATAGAGGTCGCTGACCTGCTTCGGCACGTCCGTGAGGTAGTCGTCGCGCCAGCCCGGATCCTTGGCCAGGTGATCCTCGATCGAATCCATGGCGCCGGTGGCGTGGATGGCGGGGAAGCGCCCCCAGTCGATATAGGTGCAGTCGAAGTCCGCCGACTTGACCGCCATGCGGGCGATCACGGTCTGGAAGAAGTCCGAGATCGGCTGGCCCGCAAAGTTCACCTCGACATTGGGGTAGACCTTGTTGAAGAGCGGCTGCACCGCCCGCTGGGTGTCGCCCCAGCGCTTGCCCTCGGCGAAGTAGAGGGTGATCTGGCCGCCGACGTCGGCGAAGACCTCCTTGGGCTGGTAGGTCGCCGCGATGGCGCCCACCGCCGCCGCCGTGCTCGCCTGCAGGAACCGGCGCCGCGTGAGCCAATTCTTTCGATCGGCCGCAACCTGCGCCTCGATCGATTGACGCGCCTCGTGATCACGATCGTTCATGATCCGCACTCCCTGGTTATCGTTTATCGAGCTTCTTGCACCGGGAGGCGCTTGCGGCGTCCTTCGCGACGCCGCTCAACCGGACTGTCCTAAAACGGCTCTCCCGGCCTGATGGCTCGAACCGTAGCACGGTGCGCGGCAGGGTGGCGAGCGCGCAGGCCCGCTCCCGATTGCGGCGGCGAAGCCACCGTGTACCATCGGCGCGGCCCCGGATTGGAGGAGGCGGGTGACGAGCCCATCGACACAGGCGAATGCCCGGAACGGCGCGACACGCCGGCTCGGCCGGTTGGTTGCCGAGGCGCCCCGCGCCTGGAGCGAGGAGGCGGAGCGCCGCGCCGCGAGCGCCTTCGTGGACACGGTCGCCTGCATGCTGGCGGGCGCGGACGATGCCGCCCCGCGCGCAGTCTACGAAGGCGTCGCACGCTGGGGTGCGGGCGGCGCGACCGTCGCCGGCACGCCGCACCGGCTCGCAGCACCCTGGGCCGCGCTGGTCAATGGCACCGCGGCCCATGCGCTCGACTACGACGACATCTTGGAGATCAGCAACGCCCATGTGAGCGCCGCGCTGGTGCCGGCCCTGCTTGCGCTCGGCGAGGAGCGGGGCGCCGACGGCGCGGCCTGCGCGGACGCGTTCGTCGTCGGCGTCGAGGTCATGGCCCGGCTCGGCGAGGCGCTCAACATGACCCACTACTTCAAGGGCTGGCACACCACGTCGACCCTGGGCGCGCCCGCCGCTGCCGCCGCCTGCGCCCGGCTGCTCCGCCTCGATGCCGCGAAGACCACCGCCGCGCTCAGCCTCGCCACCAGTCTCGCCTCCGGCGCCAAGCGCCAGTTCGGCACCATGGCGAAGCCGCTCCACGCCGGGCTCGCGGCCAAGAACGGCATCGTGGCGGCGGCGCTGGCCGAGGCCGGCGTCACCGCCGCAGCGGACGCCTACGAGGGCGAGCGCGGCTTCGTCGACCTCTTCGCCGGCGTGCCGCGCGCGCGGCTGGAGGCAGCGGTCGCGGCCTTCGACGGGCCGCCCGCGATCGAGCGCCACGGGCTCTGGCAGAAGGTCTACCCCTGCTGCGGCAGCGTCCACCGTCCGCTCGATGCCCTGCTGGACATGCGCGGAGACGGCGACCTCGCGCCACAGACGGTGGCGGAGATCGACGCGCTGCTGCCGGAGATCGCGGTGCAGAACCTGCCCTACGAGGCGCCCGCCGATGCCATGCAGGCGCGCTTCAGCCTGCATTACCTGCTGGCCAGCGCGCTGGTGGACGGCCGCCTCGCGCTCGACGCCTTCACCGCAGACGCGCTGGCGCGGCCGAACGTGCGCACGCTGTTGCCCAGGATCCGCATGCGCCCGGACCCGGACCAGCCCGGCGATACGAACGTCGACGAGGCGCCGCTCAGGGCGACGGTCACGGTGACGCTCGCGGGCGGGGCCGAGCGCTCGCGCACGGTCCGCGAGCCGAGGGGTCATCCGTGCCGGCCGCTGGACCGCGACGCGCTCCATGCCAAGTTCGTGGACTGCGCGTCGCGCGCCCTGCCGCCCGCGGCACACGATGCCGCCTTCGCGGCGCTCGACGGCCTCGCCGGCGCGCAGAGCCTGGAGACCATCGCCGCCCACCTGGGAGCGGGCCATGGCCGAGGCTGAGGCGAACACCCCCGATGCCGTCGCCTTCACCCAGGCAGCCACGGTGTTCGACTGCCTCGGGCTCTTCTACGTGCTCGACGAGCCCTACACGACCCGCTGCATGGAGGCCGGTGTCAACGTCTGCAACGTCACCTTCGCGCTGGAGAGCACCTGGGACCAGACCATGAGCGCCGTGGACGAGGGTTTGGGCAAAATCGAGGCCAGCCCCGTGCTCGCGCTTGCCCGCAGCGCCGCCGAGATCGAGGCGGCGCTCAGCACCGGCCGGCTCGCGGTGGTCCCCGGCACCCAGGGCTCGAGCATGATCGGCAAGGAGCTCGCGCGCGTCGGCATCCTGGCCCACCTCGGCTTCCGCTTCTTCGGCCTCGCCTACACCGGCGCCACCCTCTTCGCCGACGGCTGCGGCGAGAAGCGCGACGCGGGCCTAAGCTTCCTCGGCGAGGAGCTGATCGCGGCGGTGAACGAGACGCCGATGATCCTCGACCTCTCCCACGCGGGCCACCGCGCTCGCGCCGAGGCGGTGCCGCTCGCCCGCGCGCCGGTCTGCACCCATTCCAACGCCTGGCACCGCGTGCCCAACGCCCGCAACACCAGGGACGAGACCGTGCGCGCGCTCTGCGCCAAGGGCGGCATGATGGGCGCCTGCTGCCTGCCGCTCTCGGTGAGCCCGGCGGACCAGACCCTCGACCGGCTGATCGACCACGTCGACCACTTCAAGGCGCTGGTCGGGCCCGAGCACATCGGCATCGGGCTCGACTTCACCGAGGCCTACCAGGAATCCGGGACCGTGCTGCCGGAATCGATCCGCTGGCGCACGCTCCGCCCCGACATCTTCGGGCCGGTCGATGCCTTCGTGACCCAGCGCTATCCGGCGGGCCTCGCCAGCATCGCCGAGCTGCCCAACCTCGCCCGCCGCCTCTTCGAGCGCGGCTACGGCGAGGACGAGGTCGCCGGAATCCTCGGGGCGAACTGGCTCCGCACGTTCACGCATTTTGTCGGCTGAGCCGGCGGCTCAGCCGGGGCACCCGCTTCGTCGGCCGAGTCCCCGCGCGTTCACCGCTCCGGCCCGAGGGACAGGATCGATGTGGGGCTGGTGCGATACACCCGCGGAGCG
>JAPPKP010000164.1 GCA_028819955.1 Rhodospirillaceae bacterium
CCCGTACACGGTGTCCCTGATCGAGGCGATCCCCAAGATGGCGCCCGACGCGCGGCTGAGTGACGTCTTGCTGCCGGGTGAGCCGCCGAGCCCCATCGACGTGCCGAGCGGCTGCGCCTTCCATCCGCGCTGCGACAGGGCAACGGACATCTGCCGGAACGGCACCGCGCCTGCGCTGCGCTCGCTTGGCGCGGTGGACGTGCGCTGCCATCTCTACGGCGATGGGGCCCTCGCGCAGGATCTCGGCGTTGCTTCGCCGTTGGGGGTCCGTTAGCGTCAAGAAAACGAACAGGTGCTGCCGCACCGAGCCGGGAAGAGCCGATAGCGAAGGGAGGAATCAATGCTGGGCAGACCCTTACACATCCTCGTAGCGTTTCTGTTGGCGACCGGGTTCATGGTCGAGTCGGCGCTCGCCGAGAGCGTGTTCCGGCTCGGCAGGGAGGCCGATGCCAAGGCGCTCGATCCGCCGCTGACGATCGAGAACCTCGACATCTGGACCATGAACAACATCAACGCGTACCTGGTCCGCGCGACCAAGCACGCCGACGACATCGAGCCCGACCTCGCATCGAGCTGGGACATCTCCGAGGACGGCCTGACCTATACCTTCCAGTTGCGTGAGGCCATGTTCTCCGACGGCACGCCGGTCACGGCGCAGGATGCCAAGTTCAGTATCGAGCGCGCGCGCGACCATGAGCTGGCGACCCAGGCGGCGCTCTACCAGAACATCGCCTCGGTCGAGACGCCGGACGACCGCACGGTCGCGTTCACGCTCAAGGAACCGTCGGCACCGTTCCTGTCGATACTCGCCATGTTCCCGGCTTCGATCCTGCCGCAGGCAGTGGTGGAAGAGCGGGGCGAGGAATTTGGCAGCAACCCGGTGGGCGCCGGCGCCTTCCGCCTCAAGGAGTGGCGGCGCGGCGAGGTCATTGTCTTGGAGCGCAACCCGCACTACTGGGAGGAAGGGCTGCCGCTCGTGGATCAGGTCGAGTGGCACGTCGTCTCTGAGGACAACACGCGGATTCTCAAGGTCCAGGCCGGTGAGCTGGATGCGGCCCTGTTCGTTCCCTTCAACCGCATCGGCGAGCTCGAGGCCAACCCTGACATCCAGATGATCCTCGACCCGTCCAGCAAGACCGACCACCTGCTGCCCAACCACGCCAAGCCGCCGCTGGACAACCTCAACGTCCGCAAGGCGATCAGGTTGGCGATCGATTCGCAGGCCATCATCGACGTGGTGACGTTCGGCTACGCCTCGCCGGCCAACACGTTCCTGTCGTTCGGTATGATGCACCACGACGGCGATGCGCCGGTGCCGGCCTACGATCCCGAGCAGGCCAAGGCCATGCTGGAGGCCGAAGGCGCGGCCGGCTCGACCATCGAGCTCCTGATCCAGGCTGGCAACCGGGTCGACGAGCAGGTGTCCGTGCTGCTCCAGCAGCAGCTTGCGGAGGTCGGCATCACCATCGACATCAGGAAGGTCGATCCCAGCCAGTGGATCAACTACCTGATCGAGGGCGACTACGAGCTCGGCACCGTCTACTGGACCAATGACATCATCGATCCGGACCAGAAGACGGCGTTCACCCTGATCGGGGACGACAACCGCAACTTCTTCAGCAATTGGACATCGCCCCCGGAGGTGACGGAGCTCGTCAAGCAGGCGCGGGTCGAGCAGGACTTCGAGAATCGCAGCGCGCTGTACGCAGCGCTGCAAATGATCGCCAACGACAACGAGGTCCTCTACAGCCTGTACAACAGCCCCTTCCGCAACATCGCGCGCTCCTGCGTGAAGGGCTTCTTCCAGAGCCCGCTCGGCCGTGTCGATCTCGAGCACGTCGACATGTCCGGCTGCTAGCAACGGCCGTCGTTCGTAGCGAGGCGGGGCGTCCTCCGGGGCGCCCCGCAGCGTCCGCAGCCCGTAGCGACAGAATGGAGAATTCCCGCACCGCACGCAGCGGCGGGGCGAGGAGGGCAGGCCCATGCGCATCAGGGACATGAACTGGATGCAGGTCGAGGCCTACCTCGAACGGGACGACCGCGCTGTGATCCCCCTCGGCAGCACCGAGCAGCACGCGCAGCTCAGCCTGACGGTGGACTGCATCCTCTCCGAACGGGTGGCCACCGATGCCGCCGAGCCGCTGGGCGTACCCGTGTTTCCGCCCGTGAACTACGGCATCACGCCCTACTTCAAGAGCTATCCTGGCACGATCTCCATGCGGCCGGAGACCCTGATCGCCGTGTTCCGCGACGTTTTCGATTCCCTCAAGCGGGCGGGGTTCCGCCGCATCATGGTGGTCAACGGCCATGGCGGCAACGCGCCGGTCGCCTCGCTCGCACAGGACTGGATGAGTGAGAACGAAGGCGTCACGGTCAGGTTCCACAACTGGTACAACGCGCCTGAAACCTGGAAGAAGGTGCAGGAGATCGACCCCGCCGCGAGCCATGCCTCCTGGATGGAGAACTTCCCCTGGACGCGGCTTGCGAACGCCGCCGCGCCCGAGGGCGCCAAGGACATGGTCGACATCCCGCGCATGATGCTGATGGGCCCCGCCGAGATCCGCAGCTACATCGGGGACGGCAACATGGGCGGAGTCTACGAGAAGCCCGACGAGGTGATGATGGCGCTCTGGCAAACGGCGGTGGAGGAGACGCGCGCGCTTCTCGACGGCCCGTGGGCGTGACGGCGCCGCTGCTCGTCTGGGGCGCCGGCGCCATCGGCGGCACCATCGGTGCCTATCTCGCCCGTGCCGGCCACGAGGTGACGTTCGTCGACATCGCGGAGGAGCATGTCGCGGCCATCGCGACGACGGGCCTTGAAATAGAGGGGCCCGTCGACGACTTCCGGATCGCTGCGCCCGCCGTCACACCCGATGAGTTGAGCGGCCGCTACGACCGCGCCCTGCTCTGCGTCAAGGGCCAGCATACTGAGGAAGCCGTGCGCAGCCTCACGCCGTTTCTCGCCGACGACGGGTATGCCGTCTCCGTTCAGAACGGGCTCAACGAGCCCGCGATGGCGGCGGTGCTGGGGCGGGAGCGCGTGATCAGCTGCTTCGTCAACTTCGGGGCCGATTACCTGGCTCCCGGCCGCATTCACTTCGGCGGCCGCGGCGCCGTCGTGCTGGGTGAGCTCGACGGAGAGATCACGCCCAGGCTTCGCGCGCTCCTCGACGTGTTCCGCGATTTCGACAGCGACGCCCAGGCGACCCGGAACATCTGGGGATATCTCTGGGGCAAGCTCGGCTACGGCGCCCTGCTCTTCGCGACCGCGCTCGGCAACGAGTCCATTGCCGATGCGCTGGCCAATCCGGCACATGGCACGCTCTACCGCGCACTCGGCCAGGAAGTCATGCGGGTGGCGAACGCAAACGGGACCGCGCCCGAGGGCTTCAACGGCTTCGATCCGGTGGGCTTTGTACCGGGCGCGGACGCAGCACTCACCGGGCGCTCGATGGCAGCCATGGTGGCACACAACCGTGGCTCGGCGAAGTCGCACAGCGGCGTGTGGCGCGATCTCGCCGTCCGCAAGCGGCCGACGGAAGTGGAGCCGATGATCGGCGCCGTCGTCATCGAGGCCGAGGCGCGGAAGATCGAGACACCGCTGCTGGCGCGGCTCCGCGCCATGATCCACGAGATCGAGGAGGGGCGCCGCCCGCTCGATCGCACCAATATCGACGAGCTTGCGGCCGAGGTGGCGTGAAGCGATGGAAGGCGCGTTCCGCGACAGGACGGTGATCGTGACCGGGGCAGGGCACGGGTTCGGCCGCGCCATCGCTCACGCGTTCGCTGCCCGGGGGTCGTGGGTCTTCGGCTGCGACATCAACGAAGACGCGCTTGCCGTGACCGCGCGCGAAGCGCCCGACGAAGACAGGCTGACTGTAGGTCGCCTCGACGTCACGGATCGCGTTGCGGTGGGCGGCTACGTCGATGCGGTGCAGGCGCGCCGCGGCGCGGTCGATATTCTCGTCAACAACGCCGGCGGGGTCGTCGGCCAGACCGGACGGCCGCTCGAGGAGGTCAGCGAAGACGATTGGCAGGCGGTCGTGGACGTCAACATGACTGCCGTCTTCACCATGGTGCAGGCGGTCGCCGGCAGCATGAAGGCGGCGGGCAATGGCCGCGTGATCAACATCTCAAGCGGCGCTGGGCTGCGCTTCAGCCTGACCGGCATCCAGGCCTATGCTGCGGCCAAGGCAGGGCAGATCGGACTCACCCGCCAGCTCGCCTTCGAGCTCGGACCCTTCGGTATCACCGTCAACAGCATCGCGCCCGGCTTCGTCAGGTCCAACCCGACGACCGAGCGGCAGTGGGAGGCGATGGGGGCCGAAGGCCAGGCCGCGCTGGTCGAGAGCATGGCGACGCGGCGGCTCGGCTCGGTCGACGACATCGCCCATGCCGTCCTCTTCTTCGCGTCCGAGCAGTGTGGCTGGATCACCGGCCAGACCCTCTCGGTCGACGGGGGGCGGCTGTGACCCCGGAAGGCTTTCTCAAGGGCAACGTCGATCGCTTCGTCGACGAGCTCCGCGCCTTCGTCCGCATCCCCAGCATCAGCACCGACCCGGCCTACACCGGGTCGGTCGAGGAAGCCGCGCGCTTCGTCGCGGCTCGGATGGAGGGCGCTGGGCTGCAGAACGTGGCGATCCTGCCCACTGCAGGCCACCCCCTGGTCTACGCCGACTGGCTGCATGCCGGCGATGCGCCGACGGTGCTCGTCTACGGCCATTACGACGTGCAGCCGGCGGACCCGCTGGAGGACTGGACAAGACCGCCCTTCGAGCCCGAGGTGCGGGGCGACCGGCTCTACGGGCGTGGCGTCTCGGACGACAAGGGGCCCATGTTCATCCCGGTTTGCGTGGCCGAAGCCTTCTTGCAGACCGCGGGCCGGCTGCCCGTCAACCTCAAGTTCGTGATCGAGGGCGAGGAGGAGATGGGGAGCGCCCATCTTTCCGAAGGCGTGCAAAGCCACCGCGACCGCTTGCAGGCCGACCTGGTTCTCTCGGCAGACGGTGCGCAGTGGCGGCCCGACCTGGTTACCGTGAACGTCGCCAACCGCGGCATCGTCACGCTCAACATCTCCCTGACGACGGCGGCCAAGGACCTGCATTCCGGCCGCTACGGCGGCACCGTCGCCAACGCCGCCCACGCGCTGGCCCGCCTCGTGGCGGGCTTCCACGACGAGACGGGCCAGGTCGCCGTGGCCGGCTTCTACGACGACGTGCGTGCGCCGACCGGGTCCGAGCGCGCGGCGATGGCGGCCATTCCGTTCGACGAAGCAGACTATCTGGCAGCCGTCGGGGCTGCGGCGGCGCTCGGCGAGCCGGGGTACACAACGCTGGAGCGCCAGTGGCTCCGCCCCACACTCGAGGTCAACGGCCTCGGGAGCGGCTATCGGGGGCCCGGCGTCAAGACGGTGATTCCACACAGCGCCGAGGCCAAGATCTCGTGCCGGCTGGTGCCGAATCAGACGCCTGCCCGCATCCGGACGCTGCTGGAGCGTCATTGCGAACGGCACGCGCCGCCCGGCGCCCGGCTCGCGTTCACCGATGACGGGGTCGGCATGCCGCCGGCAAGCGTGCGCGAGGACCATCCGGCGCTCGCCGTGGTCGAGGATGTGCTGGAAGAGGTGCGGGGCGCCCGCCCGTTGCGCGTCCGCATGGGAGGATCGATCCCCATCGGCGGCATCTTTCGCACCGAGCTGGGGATCGAGACGGTGTTCCTCTCGTTCTCGACGGGAGACGAGGATTTCCACGCGCCCAACGAGTTCTTCCGCCTGTCGAGCTTCCGCGACGGCCTCGTGGTCTGGACCCGCTGCTTCGAGCGCCTCGGCCGGCAGACCGCCGCGCACTACGCGCCGTTCCGCGACAATGCTTAGCGCAGCCATCGTCACGACGCGGTCTCGTACGTCTCTTCATCGTGGAGTAAGCCCCTTGAACGGAACCCCACGTGAGTGACATGGGTAGGAGATCGCCCCTCACTCCCCTTGACGGTTGTGATCGGCGCGTGATTCACATGCATATGGGAGAGAGTTTGAGGGCGCAACGTGAGCAGTTCGCATGAGGGACCGCTGCTGGGGTGCGACGGTGTCTGTGCCCATTACGGCGCCATGGCGGCCGTCGACGGGCTGAGCTTCAGCGTTGGCCGTGGCGAAGTTCTCGGTGTGGGTGGGCCGAACGGAGCCGGGAAAACGACTCTGTTCGACTTGATCTCGGGCCTGACACGCGCCAGCGGCGGCAGCATCACGTTCGACGGTCAGGACATTACGGGTAAGTCCGCGGCCCGGCACGCTCGATAAGGTTCTGCGGCTCCTGGACCTGTTGCAGGAGATCGCGCGGGATCAGGTCCTGGCGGATCGTCTCGTTCTCTGTCCGGGCCGCCGCCAGACTCGCGGCGGTCGCTGCGGCGGGCTGCTTACCCACAGCTACCAGACGGACCCAGAGCTCCTACACCACGCCTAGGGACACAACCCGGCAAACGCGTCGGCGAAAGAGGGGAACACTGAACACCCGTTGCGCCTTCGATCCACTGACGGCACGTCACGGGGCATGCGCGTTGGGAACCGCACTAGCGATTTTGTCGATGCCTTCTGCAACGAGCAATTTCTCGATCGCCGAGTAGCCCAAACGGATATGATTTCGATTGCTTTTCTCATCGGAAAAGGTGAAACCGCCCGTCTCGAAGAACACGCCCTGCGAATCCACCAGTTTTCGGAGAATTCCGGCATCCGCGTTGTCCGGCAGCTTGAGCCAAATGCTGCCGCCACCATATTCAGGCGTGGTTGAAGCACCCGGAAAATGCCCTTCCAGTGCTTCGTGCATTACTGTGCTTCGCTCCTTGTAGATGCCGGTAATCTTCGCCACGAACCGGTCGAAATATCCGCGTTGCAAGAATAGCGCGACGCTTCTTTGATTGTTGACCGGAGGGTGTCGCAGGATGTGGTGCCGCATCGCCCTGGCTTCCCGGACGAATTCGCGGTCGGCAACCAAGTAGCCGATACGCAATCCTGGCAACAGGGATTTCGAGAGGCTCCCCGTATAGATGACATTGCCCCATCCATCGAGGCTCTTGAGAGCCCGCGGGGGCGTCTTGTTGAAGCTGATGTCGGATTCGTAATCATCCTCGATAACGAACTGCCCGTTTCTCTTCGTGAAAGCAAGCAATTCCACCTTTCGGTCGAGGGGCATCGTGACGGTTGTCGGAAACTGGTGGCTCGGCGTCACAAACAGGCATTTGCAGCCAGAAATGTTGCTGGAGAGAACGAGTCCCTCTTGATCGATGGGGAGCCGCCTTACCGAGATTCCCTCGATTTCCGCCATATTGATCACATCCGGATAGCCGGGATCCTCCACACCGATTATTTCACCGGGCTTTAGGAGAAGCTTGATCGCGATGTAGAGCGCCTGCTGTCCGCCAACGGTGACCAGAACCTCGTCGGGATGAGCGACAATACCGCGCCTGGCCAGCACGCGCTGAATCAGCTGCTCGATCAACATGTCGTCGTCGGTGGCGGAATAGTCGGTTGCCCAATTCGCAATTTCGATGACATTGACGGAGTCGCGCACGCACTCGCGCCAGCTCGTAATGGGGAAGAGTGAGGGGTCGGTCAGACCGCAGACGAACGGGTAGCGATACCTGACCAGAACATCCGAAGGCTTCACGACGCGCTGAAGGTTGAAGCTCCGGTCCTTGAAGAATGCCCTGTAATCGAGAGTTGGCGGTGGGGAGGCCAGCTCGCCGGGCACGTCTGCCTTAAGGGCATGGCCCGGTTCGGTCAACACGTCCTGGTTTACGTAATACCCGGAGCGGTTCCTCGCCTCGACGAACCCGTCTTGCTTCAGCGCCTCGTAAGCCAGCGTCACCGTCGTCACGCTCACGCCGAGGTCTGCGGACAGCTGGCGAATTGACGGGAGCGGCCGATGCAGCGGGTATTGACGGTTGACGATGCCGATCGCGATCTGGCGTCGGATCTGCTTTTGCAGGCTCTCCGGCGCCTCGCGGTCGATCGCGATCATGTTCTCGTACATTGTCGTCAGCCCCGCGCTCCATGGAGCGATAGCTGCTCAATGCACGGTTAGCGTGCGAGTGTCCGCGCTATCAAGCGCGTCTCGACACTCACAGCTTCTGCACCTATGTAATTCTCTACCTGTCCTCATCCTTTGCACCCAAAACCTTTCTCAACTGTATGTAGGCACTCCGCGGGTTGAGCGGTAGGTTGCAGCGCTACGAAATTGAGCGAGAGGCAGGGCGGGCTTTCAACAGCTCTGTAGGTAGAGACAACGCGAGATAGCCCCCGTGCGCAGCGACAAACAATATCTCGGAATTGAGCATTCCCTACAGCGTGCATGGGCGAAAGGAGCGGGGCTGATCGACGAAGAGTTCGCGCAGCCCATGATCGCCGTCGTCAATACTTATCAGGAATTCTCGCCGGAAAACGTTCATCTGCGCCAAGTGGGCGAAGCGGTGAAAGCAGGCATTCGCATGGCGGGCGGAACACCGTGCGAATTCAACACCTTCCACGTCACCGACAGCGAAACCTTTGCCTCTGTCGGCATGCGCTATGTGCTGCCGAGTCGGGACCTCGTGGCCGACATGATCGAGCTCATGGTGGAAGGTCATCGCTTCGACGCGATGGTGCTGATTGGCTCTGGCGACAAGGTTATGCCCGGTATGGTAATGGCCGCCGCACGCATCGACATACCTGCCATCATGCTTTACGGCGGACCGACGAAAGCAGGCACTTACAAAAACCAAAAGGTGTTTCTGGAGACGGTTTACGACGGCGTCGGCGAGTATATTCGTGGAAAGATCAGCGAAGAGGAACTTAAGGGTCTGGAAGACAACCATTTTCCATTTTCCGGCGCTTGCGACACCGCAACATCCGGTAACACCGCCGGAATCTATACGGAAGCACTGGGACTTTCTCTTCCATACTCCGGAACTTTTCCTGCGGGAAGCAACTACCAGCTACGCGCAGCGAAATACACCGGCATGAGGATCATGGAACTGGTCCGAGACAATTTGCGCCCATCGGACATTTTGACACGGTACTCGTTCGAGAACGCCATGCGTGTCGGTCTGGCCGTCGGCGGCTCCACCAACATGGTCCTCCACATGATCGCGATGGCGAAGGAAGCCGGTGTCGAGGTGAGCTTCGACACCTGGGACCGCCTCAGCCGCGAGACCCCGACCCTGGTCAAGCTGGCGCCGTCGGGGCCGTGGGGCGTGACGGAGCTCGGCGAGGCGGGCGGCACCCCCGCGGTGATGAAGGCACTCGGCGATCTCATTCACCTGGAAGCCCCGACCGTGAGCGGCACGACGACCGGGGAACTGATCGCCCGGGCGGAAATCGAGAACCCCCAGTGCATTCGCGACAGGAACGATCCCGTCGCAGCAGACGGCTCGATCTACATCCTCAAGGGCAGCCTCGCCCCTGGCGGCGCGGTCGTGAAGGCTTCTGGCGTCAGCCGCGAGATGTGGCAGGCCGTCCTGCCGGCGCGAGTCTTCGAGGACGAAGAGAGCGCGATCGACGCGCTCCGCCATAACCAAATCTCGCCCGCCACCTGCGTCGTGATCCGCAACGAGGGCACGCGCGGCGGCCCCGGCATGCGCGAGATGCTCGGCGCCACCTCGGCATTGATGGGCGCCGGACTCGGCACCAGCTGCGCTCTCGTCACCGACGGGCGATTCTCAGGCGCCACACACGGCCCTGCCATCGGCTACGTGACCCCAGAGGCCGCCCGCGACGGGGCAATCGCGCTCGTGGAAGACGGCGATCTTATCAGTATCGATCTGCCAGGGCGCTGGCTGGACCTGGAGGTGGCTCCGGAGGTGCTCGCGGGTCGCCAACGCGATCACAAACCGCGGCCCGCCCGCGTCTCGCGCGGATACCTGAAGCACTACGCAGAGCACGTCGCGCCCGCCTCGGAGGGAGCGGTGATGCCGCGCTAGATCGTGAACGCGCTAACCGGCATCGCCGTCGTCACCAATGCCGCCTCCACCGGCATCAGGATCGACCGCACGCAGCTGAAAGCACTAGCACGCCGCAGCGACCGACCGGGGCTCACCTATCTGACTCTCTGGGCGCTGGCGCTGGCGCTGGCCGGCGCAGCTCTCTGGGTCGCCCTGGGCAGCGCTTACGTCTGGGCGGCCGTCTTCATTTTCGGCGTCCTCATGTCGGTGCCGTCATACGCGCTCAGCCATGAGACGGCGCACGGAACTGCCTTTCGCACACGATGGCTCAACGAAGCCGTCTTCTGGTTCACGTCGCTGCTCTACGGCGAGGAGCCGCTGCACCGGCGCTACACACACACCAATCACCACACGCACACCTGGTACGTGGGCCTCGACAGTCAGATGCCCTTCGACACGCCGCTGACGTTCAAGGGCTGGCTCTACGACATCAGCGGACTGTCTATTCACAGGTTCCAGTTGCGGGTGCTCTGGCAGCTCGCGACCAAACGATACACGCCGCTCATGCGGGAAGTGTCACCGGCGGCGGAGCTGCCGAAGATGACCCGCAACGCGCGTCTCTTCTGCCTCGTCTACCTCGGCGCCATCGCTCTGATCGCCTCCGGCTACGGCTGGCCGGTGCTCTGGTTCTACGTGCTGCCGCGGCTCATCGGCGGCCCGATCATGCTGATGTTCAACATCATCCAGCACGCCGAGATGCAGGAGAACTCGACCTCCATCGTCGACAGCACAAGAACGTTTCGGACGAACTGGGTGGGCCGCTTCCTCTATCTCAACATGAACAACCACGTGGAGCATCACCTCTACCCGCAGGTATCCGCCGGGCCATGCGACCGCGTTGGTGGCCTGCTCATCGGTGCTCGCGCTGATGATCCCGCCCTCCATCCCCATGATCGTCTTCGCGGTGACCGGGGGGATCTCGGTGGGCGCGGCGTTTCTCTCAACCATCATTCCCGGCATTTTGCTGACGATCGTCTATGTCGGCCTGAACTTCCTGTTCCTGCGGAAGGTCAAGACCATCACGGTCGAGGAGCGGGTCCCGGTCCGCGTCGCGGTGCACCGGGTGGGCACGACGGGAATCAAGGCCTTCTGGGCGCTGCTGCTGCCCGTCTTCATCCTGGGCAGCATCTACTCCGGAATCGCCACGCCGACCGAGGCCGCCGCGATCGCCTTCGTCTACACGGTCGTCGTGGGCTTCGTGTTCTATCGCGGCCTCACGCTGCAGAGCTTCCCGAAGGCCATCGGGCGTGCCGCGGTGACTACCGGCTCGATCGTCGCGGTGCTGTTCTTCCTGTTCGTGATGAGCCGGGCGATGGTCCTGGAGCAGGTGCCGAAGGACGTGGCAGACGCGCTGATCGCGCTGACGGAGAACCGTATCTTCGTGCTCCTCATGATCAACCTGATCCTGCTGCTGATCGGCATGATCGTGGACGACGTGTCGGGCAGCGTGCTCGCGGCGATCGTCCTGCTGCCGGTGGCGACGGAGATCGGCGTCCACCCCATTCACTTCGCTGCGATCGTCGGCACCAACCTCGGTCTCGGGAACGTCTCGCCGCCCTGTGCGCCGATGCTCTACATGGCAGCCGGGATCAGCAGGCTCTCGCTGGACAAGTACGTCGTGCCGACCATGAAGCTGCTCTGCCTGGGCCACCTGCCCATGGTGCTGATCGTCACCTTCTTTCCAGACCTCTCCCTGGCCTTGCCCAGGTTGGTCATGGGGATCGAATAAGCGGCTGCGCAGGCTCGTGAGCACCTGCGCGACCGTTATCCTGGCACCACCGGGTGTGCGCCTTCGGTGAGCCGCTCGCCAGATCGGTCGATATCGCCGTACTCTGTATTGAAGAGAATCCCGATCTGTACATGAAGAGCTCTCCGGATGCTCCGTAGACTGACTGCGCCGATACGGCACCGTCGCTTGCCCCGGTGGGTCGCATGGCTATCCGAATCGATTTAAGCATTACTTCAATGACTTGCACCAGGAGGACGTGAACATGAAGACTGCACGCGTTGTCCCCCTCGATTCGTCGACCGATACGGACCGGCTCACCGGCCCGGTCCCGGCCGCCCGTCGCCGGGGCCGCGGGCCCGCCATCTGGCTCGCCGGCGACCCGGATGATCTCAAGGAATGGTTGCCTCTCGGCGTCGCCGGGATCGTCACCAACACCGTGGTGCACAATCAATACGCCAAGGCGCATGGCGGCGCCGTTGACGTGATCAAGAAGTACCTCGACATCACTGACAAGCCCATCGTCGTCGAGATCGATGGGCACTCGCTCGACGAACTCTTGGACGTCGGCAAGACGTTCACTGATCTCTCCGAACAGATCGTCCTGAAGATCCCGTGTTCGGCAAACGCGCTGAAGGCCTTCGCCGCCCTCCGGCAAGAGGGCGTGGAGACTTGCTGTACCACGGTCTTCTCCTTGCCCCAGGCCGTTGCTGTGGCCCAGGCGGGCGTCGATCACATCCTCCCCTTCTGCGAGCCGGTCAAGGAAGCGGGCGGCGACCCGACGAAGCTGATTCGCGAGTGCGCCCAGGTTTTCGGCGGCTGGGAGCATCGGCCTTTCATCATGGCTGCCCTCGTCCGCACGGTGGAGACCGCGTACGCCGCCTTCCGCGACGGTGCCGACGAGCTCGTCACCATGTGGACGGTGTACCGCGACATGATGGACCACCCGATGACCGCGCAGTGGAACAAGGTCTTCATGGACGCCTGGCAGGACATGGATCGAAGTGGCTTGCTGGAAGGCGTGCCGATACGGCGGGAATAGCTCACTCTCCCCTCAGTCGGTCCGCCTTCAGTACCTCCCGACGTTCAAGACCGTTTCCATTTGAGTGGACACTTTCGGCCGAGCGGTTCGACCGGCTTCCGGGGCTGGATTAACCCGCATTTCTCGCCAGGGTCATGGTCTGCGCGGCGGGCGGCGCGGTATCGATCGGCGCAGCACGACTCGGCTACTTGCCGGAGGGGATCGAGTGGCGCAATCCGGTGCGGACCCGGCGGCCGTCGCGGAGCCTGCCGACGAAGCGCCCATCGCCCATGGCCTTGCGGCCGAAGGCGGTGGGCGCCATGCCCTCGCGCTCGCAAAACCGCTCGATCGCCGCGAGGAGCCGTTGCCGCTCGTCCAAGACGCTCCGGAGTCCCGCCATGTGCCGGCAATGGGTCACGCCCGCCCTGTTTGCCGGTCAAGCGCGAGAGTGGAAGGCGGCGCGGCGGGGCAGGGGACTCGGGCAAGACCTGGTGGGGAGGGAGGCCTCGCTCCGGCCGCTGCGGCACCTCGCATACTCGCTCCGCCACGAGCCGGATCACAACGCCGAGCTCGTAACCCCTCGCGTGGCTGCGCCGGGCTGACGCTCCCATCAGCGGAGCTGATCCGGCGTGGCGCCGGGCAACTTGCTAACACCCGCTCACAGATCATGAGGACTATGCCGAGCCTTGGCGCGACGGCTGCTCCCACGCCAGGCGTACCGATCGCGCGCAAGTTGAGGAAGACGCGCTAGCGACGCTGGTGTTGAGGCGGAGGTGAGGGTACCAAGAAGCCACAAAGATTTACTGTATCAAATAAATAATATCACTGAGGAGTCAACGAGAAAATAAAGTGCAACGAAGCAATTCCGACGAGCGGCCAGCTATTCCATAGCTATGTTTGGCGACTTGTCGATTGATTGATTGAACCTGCTCAGCACTTAGAGTGCGATACTCTCGGTTATCCTTAGACTTGCCGACATACAGGAAAATATCGCTAGCGAGCGGAATCGCCAAGCCTCTGTGTGCTTCCCGTAGACTACCCGCGGCCGCGCCCGCAGAGACTACCCCCGTGGTGCCCAAAACAAGCGCCGTGTTTTGAGGAGCTCGACACAACAATAGACCCTTTTCTCGAAGTACTCTTGCAACCTCTTTGTCCTCGAGAGGAAGCGACTCGGCAAAATCGTTTTGCAAGATTCTGCGGGCCTTACTGGACACGGACGCATCGGAACTAGCACGGATTTTAGGAGGAACATTCTTCGGCAGATCACCGCCAGTCAAATCTCGATAAACGTCCCGTTCCATGTTCTCCGTTCGCCATTCTGGACTCCTCTTAAACTGAACATACATAAAATGATTGACCAGTTCTTTCTCGTTAGGAGTCAGACTAGGAGGCCGTTCATTTCTCCCTTGACTAATCAATTTATCCACAACAGGAGCAATGTTGTCATCAAAAACCTGCATCTCCCTCTCTGCTTCCTGATCTAGCGTTCCGTCGTCCAGAACACGCGCATTTAAGTCCCGTCTTCGGAAAACCACCTCTGGCTTCCCCTTTTTGAGTTGACTGCCAGACAGATCCTTGCTCCACCACCAAACAAATCCATCGCTGTCGGCAAAATGGCGCAACAACTAAGCTGGAACATAATGGTGTTGGCGTGGATCATTCATACAACTTAGTCCTACCCACACAAGGGAGTTGTTTCATCGTGGCCAGAATCTTGGCAGCTGGGTCATCTTCATTGACCAAGTAGTAGGACAATAGTGGGGAGTTGTTGGTGACGATGACGGTCAATACCGGTGCCCCTCGTAGATCGTCACCATTAGGTCCGCCAAGGGCACGCGCTCGATGTGACGGCGGCGCTCGATGATGCGGCAAGCCGCAGGGCGGCGCCTGGGGCGTCCCTCTTCGGTCAATCGGCCGGAATAGAACGCAATTTTCCCCCAAATCTCCCCAATCTTGGGGACGCGCGGGCATGCGCATCCGGCATAGCATTCCGCACCATCGGCGGACGCCTATTGTCGATCGATCGGGTGCGGAGCACGAAGATGAAACACGACCGTCAAATCGCGATTCTCAACATGCTAGTTGACCTTCGTGAAAGACAGCAGTACCAATTTATGAACAACGAAATACTACATTTGCCATTGGACATTTATAGTTGCCAGAATATCTTTGAGCGCGAGATCGAAACCCTCTTCTCCGATTACCCGTTAGTTGCCGGACACGGTGACAGCGTTCGCAAACCTGGCTCTTACATGCTCAGCGACTGGAAGCGCCAGCCCTACATTGTCGTTCGTGGTCACGATGGTATATTAAGGGCGTTTATGAACACCTGCCGTCACCGTGGCGCGCCCCTGATCGATACCGAAACCGATAAATCACTGCATTCGTTCGTTTGCCGGTATCACGGGTGGACTTATGGCCTGGACGGCACGTTGCAGGAGATTCCGAGAGAGTTCGCCTTCCCTTGCCTCGAAAAGAAAGACCATGGCCTGAAGGAAATCCCGGTTAAGGAGAGCATGGGGCTTGTATGGGTTCATCCGAAGAGTCACGGTCCGTTCGATCCTGTGGACTATCTCGGTACTTTCGCTGAAGACGTCGCGAATTTTGAACTAGGACGCTATGTCAGACACAAGAAGATTACTACCGAAAAAAAGGCCAATTGGAAGCTTCTGATCAGCTTCAATCTCGAAGCATATCATGTCCCGACCTTACACAAATACACCTTCGAAAAGGGCTTCCGAAGAGGGGTTCTTACCTACGACACGGATGGGCCACATCTACGCGTTCTCGGAGGAAGGTCCAATCTAATGGAATCAATGGACGTTCCGGAGAAAGATAGGAATATTCTGGATTACGCGACGGTTTTCTATGTAATGTTTCCCAACACCATACTTTTCGTGCACACCGAGTACATTTCCATGTGCAAGTTTTTTCCTGTAGCATCTGACCGGACAATATGGACGCATGAATTTTTGTACCGGCCCGAATGCTTCACCGGTGAGGCAGGTCAGAAATCATTGAAAAACCTATTCGTTTACATCAACGATGTAGTTTACGATTCAGAGGACTATACGATGGCCGAGAAGGTGCAGGAAAACTTACTTAATGGCGTCAACGAGAACCACATGCTCGGACTCGAGGAAGGTCTGATCATGGTGTTTCAGGATATCGTCAGCAACAGAACAACGGCGGCGGCCTAACGTGCTCATTCATGGCAGGTGGGATTTGACGCCTGCTCTTGAACGCGCGGGGCACGCCGCTCCGGATCAAGGGCCCAATGCGGCGTGCCAGAGGCCGTCACATGCCGCTCCCAGTCCTCCACCAGCCTGGTCAGCGTCTTCTCCTCGTCGTGGCAAAGGTGGAGCCGGCCGCGCAGCCGCCACGTCTCGATGGCCTTGTCCGCCTCCCCGTCCCTGAGCGCCTCCGAGGCCGCCACCTGCCACGGCGTAATCAGAGGCTTCTTCTCTATCGCCTCGTACTCGGCGATCAGCGTGCGCCTGCCGATCTCAACCTGCTGCTTGGCCGCGAGCTTCAGCAGCTTGTCGACGTACCAAGCGCGCGCGTCGCAGTCGATGCCGAGTGCCACCGCCGTCCACCAGGCGACGGCGGTCGGCACGATCTTGTAGCCGTGCTCCCTGTGAAGATCGGTGATGGGCCTCAATGTGGTGGTCTTGCCCGAGCCCGCACCGTGCGCGTCTTCGAAGCGCCACGTAGGGAGTCAACCGGCACCCCGCAATGACCGAAGAAGCCGAGTGGAAGATTCCCGAGCCCCTTTCGACGTGCGATGTCCGGCTCGACGATCGCACGGTGATCGCAGTGCGGCGGCATGGCAATCCGTCAGGCCCCCGGCTCGTGCTGACCCACGGCAACGGCCTAGCCGTCGATCTTTATTATCCGTTCTGGTCGCTGCTTGCCGGCGATTTCGACCTGATGGTCTACGACATCAGGAACCACGGCTGGAATAGCGTGGGCACCCATCGGGATCACAACATTCCGACATTGATTGCCGACCACGACCTCATTCTCGACGCTATCGTCAGTTTATATGGGAAAAAAACGACCGTTGGCGTCTTTCACTCTCTTTCGACGCTGCTGCCGATCCTGTCTTTAGGCAAGCCATACGCGGCACTGGTCTTGTTCGACCCGCCCCTGTGCAAACCGGGCGCCAGCCATGTAGAGCTTCATGAAGCCGCGGAGCGCACGGCCTCGATGATTCGCAAGCGGAGCCACCGCTTCAGGACGCGCGAGGCGTTTGCCGAGTTCCTCGGCCTCTTGCCCACCTTCGCGCGGGTCGTTCCCGGCGTCCACGAACTCATGGCCCGAACAACGCTGCGAAAGTCAGCGGGCGACGAGCGGTACGAACTACGTTGCCCCCGCGAATACGAAGCCCAGCTCATGGACTACGCGCGGAGCTTCTTCCCGCTCCTGGATCTCGACCTGCTCTACTGCCCGACAAAGGTCATCGGCGGAGATCCGACGATCGGCAACGTCTACCTCCCGACCTTCGATCTGGGGCAGGTGTCGGCCGTGGACTACGATTTCGTGCCCGAGGCGACCCATTTGCTTCAGTTGGAAGAGCCTGCGAAGTGTGCTGCCATGCTCCGCGAGTTCCTCCAGACACACGGCATTTCCTAGTGTCCCGTTCGGGAAGTTTCTATCCACCTGCCCGGCGCCCTTTTCTCGTCTTGGCCGGCCCCCGGATCAAGTCCGGGGGTGACCCGGCCATCCACGTGTTTGCCCGGCGACGGGTGGGCCTTGCTGAGAGAGATGCCCGGATCAAGTCCGGGCATGACGAATGTTGGAGAGGCTCGGTCGGAGAGACCGTGCACCGGCCAGACCGAATGCGAATGAACTTCAGAAACACGACACTAGGTACGGGTCGGAGCGGTTGGCCGATGGCACGCCTTGCCATCCCGCGGCGACGGGCCGCAAGGAGAGCACGATCCGCAGCCACGTGAAGCACATGTTCGCCAAGCACGGGCTCTCGCGGCAGGCGGAGCTGGTGCGGCTGGTGCAGTCCGTGGCGGCGTCTCCACAGGCCCGGCCACGCGGCTGAGGCGCCCCACCTCGGATAATCGCCCGGAATAGAACGCAAATTTTCCCCAAACCTCCCCAATCCTGGGGACGCGCGCAGCCCGGTCCCCTTCAGGGCAAGCTCCTCGTCCCGCAGCGACTCGGTCATGTCGGCGGTGAGCGCGTTGGGATAGATGCCGGCGTTGAGGCAGAGGATGTCGATGCGGCCGTAGCGCTCGATGCAGACTTGGGCCATGCGCTCCATGTCCGCCTTGCTGCGCACGTCGGCCTGGAGGAAGGAGGCGTCGAAGCCCTCGGCCACCGCCTTGCCGATGCCGCGGCCGGCGCCGGTGACGATCGCCGTCTTGCCGGCGAGGCCGATCGGTATGGACGCCTCCGCGAGGCGGCAGACGGTGTCGCCGGAGCCCCTAAGCCTGCGCGCCGCCGCCGTTCATCGAGGCCCGGAGCTGGGTGGTGGCGGCCTCGTCCACCGCGAGCGTGTCGTCATCCACGGTGCCGGTGATGGCGACGCCGTAGGTCTCGCGGGCCGTCTCCACGGTGATATAGCGCTCGGCCACGTCGTTGAGCACGCGATGGGTCTCGCGCTCCAGCGGGCTGCCGTAGCCGCCGCCGCCCTGGTCGCGGGCGCGCAGGCGCTCGCCGCCTTCCAGATCGCACACCATCACGGCGGGATAGGGGTGCTCGCTGCCGTCCCGCTCGATCTTGGCGTTGCCGCCGAGCTGGGAGCCGGTGCCGCCGCGCACGCCCTTGGGCGCGCTCTCGAGCCCGTTGCAGACGTGGAGGATGCGCATGGGGT
>JAPPKP010000232.1:0-17529 GCA_028819955.1 Rhodospirillaceae bacterium
TCCACGTGGCGGACCTCATGGTGCACGCCAATATCCCGAGCGGCATCGTGCCCAATCATCCGGGTCAGTTCTCGGCCTTCGGCTTCCTCATGACCGACGCGCGCGTGGACCTGGAGCGGACGGCGCAGATGACGTCAGCGGCCTTCGACGCGGACCACGCCAATCGCGTGCTCTCGGACCTGATCCGCGAAGGCATCGCGGCGCTCGAGGAGCAGGGCTACACCGAGAACATCGAGATCCTGCGCTCGCTCGAGATGCGCTACCTCGGGCAGAACCACGAGCTCGACGTGCCCATCGCCTTCGACCGCTTCGACGCGACCACGCTGCCGGGGCTGTGGGAGGCCTTCCACCGCGCCCACCACGAGCGCTTCAATTTCGACATTCCGGGTGAGAAGATCGAGATGACCTCGGTCAAGGTCACTGCGGTCTCGGTGACGGACAAGCCGCGGCTTGCCGAGGTCGGTCGGGCCGAGGGCGCGCCGGAGCCGGCGGCGACGCGGCGGGTGCTCTTCGAGGAGGGCTGGGCGGAGACGCCGGTCCACGACCGCGCCCAGCTGCGGGAGGGCCACGTCTTCGAGGGCCCCGCGCTGATCGAGGAGCCCGCCTCGGTCACCGTCGTCAGGCCCGGCCAGCCGGTGCGGATCGACCGCTACGGCAATATTCTGATCGGGGAGATCTCGCGCCGGTCCTGAGCCTCGATTCGGGTCCGCGCGAGAAGGAAAGGAACCCGTCATGGACATGGTCACGATGAACATCATCGAATCCGCCATGGTCGCGATTTGCCGCGAGATGGGCGTCAACGTGCAGAAGACGGCCTATTCCACGATCTTCTCCGAAGCCGAGGACTTCACCTGCGCGCTGGCCAACACCGAAGGCGAGATGATCGCCGTGGCCGAGTTCTGCCCGGCGCAGATCGGTGGCGTGCCTCTGCTCGTCCGCTCGATGGTGAAGGAAATCTCGCTCTCCGAAATCGACGAGGGCGACGTCATCGTCCACAACGACCCCTACCGGGGCGGTCTGCACACGCCCGAGCACACAATGTTCAAGCCGATCTTCGTCGACGGCGAGTTGATGGGTTTCGCCGTCGCCATCGGCCATTTTGTCGAGGTCGGCGGCATGGTGCCGGGCGGCTTCCCCGGCGAGGCCACCGAGATTTTCCACGAGGGTCTGCGCGTGCCTCCGGTCAAGATCAAGAAGCGCGGCGAGGACGTGGTGGAGGTGTGGAAGCTGATGCTCGCCAACGTCCGCACCCCGCGCCAGAACTACGGCGACATCAGGGCGATGATCTCTGCCGTCGATCTCGGCGAAGCGCGGATGAAGGAGCTGATCGGCAAGTACGGCCGCGAGACCTTCCAAAGCACCGTCATCGACCTCATGGACTATTCGGAAGCTCGCATGCGGGCCGAGATTCGGGCCTTCCCCGACGGCTGCTACCGCTTCGAGGACGGGCTGGAAGACGACGGCATCGAGGACAAGGAATACACCATCCGCTGTGCGGTCCACGTGCAGGGCGACGAGGTGGTGATCGACTACACCGGCTCCTCGCCGCAGGCCTTGGGCCCGATCAACGCCACCTTGGGCGTGGCCTGGTCGGCCTCCTACAATGCGATGCTGCACCTGACCGACCAGACGATCCCGAAGAACTCGGGCTGCTTCCGCCCGATCCGGGTGATCGCACCCGCTGGCTCCGTGATGAACGTGGACTATCCGGGCTCCGAGGTCGGCGGCAATACCGAGACCCATCCGCTGATCGTCGCCATCATCCTGGGCGCCATGGCGCCGGCGGCGCCGGACCGCGTGATGGCGTCAGAAGGCACCACGCACGGCTGCTTCGTCTTCGGCGGCTACGATGAGCGCAATGACGAGCCCATCGGCGCCTTCGACTTCTCCTATGTCGGCTATGGCGGGCGCAGCTTCGCCGACGGCAACGACGCCACGGATTCGATCAACGGCAACTGCGCCAACACGCCCACCGAGGTGTTCGAGACCCGCTTCCCGTGGATCGTCGAAGAGTATGCGCTGCGGCCGGATTCCGGTGGCGCCGGCGCCCATCGCGGCGGCTTGAGCATCTCCAAGACCATGCTGTGTACCGGCGATGTGATGATCAGCCAGATGACCAACAAGCACAAGAAGGTCGCCTGGGGTCTGAACGGAGGCGGCGAAGGCATCGCGGGCGCCACGCTCTATCAGCAGGAAGGCGCCAATCGCTGGACCACGGTGGGCGAGGCGTTCGGCAAGGTCTCGACCACCAAGTACTCCAACGTGCCGATCCGCCCCGGCGAGCGCGTCTCGGTCAAGGCGCCGGGCGGGGGCGGCTACGGTGAGCCGCGCGAGCGCGACCCGCGCGCGGTCGTCGAGGACGTGCTGGAGGGTTACGTCAGCGCCGAAGCCGCTGCGCGGGACTACGGCTACGAGGCTTCTTGGGTCGCGCGTTATAGGGAGGACGCCCCACTGCCGGAGGCTGCCGAATAGCCCGAGCGGAGGCCGGGGAGATGGCCGAAACCGACGGGGCCGACGAGGCCGCCCAAGCCACGATCACCATCAAGAAGTACGCCAATCGCCGGCTCTACAACACCGCCACCAGCAGCTACGTGACCCTCGACACCCTCTGCGACATGGTGCGGAAGGGCGAGGACTTCGTCGTCCGCGACGCGAAGTCGGGCGAAGACCTCACCCGCCAGGTGCTGACCCAAATCATCGTCGAGCAGGAGGCCAAGGGGCAGAACATGCTCCCGCTCAGCTTCCTCCGGCAGCTGATCCAGCTCTACGGCGACAACGTCCAGGCATTCGTTCCCCGCTATCTCGAGCTCACCATGGAGACGTTTGCACGCAATCGCGGCGATATCCGCGAGCGCATGAACAGCAGCTTCGGCGGGATGTTCCCGGTCGACGAGTTCCAGGCCATGGCCGAGCGCAACATGGCGCTGATGCAACGCACCATGGGAATGTTCTCGGGCATACCCGCTGGCGAGCGGCGTGAGGAGCCCAAGCCCGACGGGGACGGCGATGAGCCCGTGGACGTTGGCGCCGTCCTCGACAGGCTCGACAAGATGCAGGCCCAGCTCGACGCTCTGAGCGGGCGCAGCCAAAAGGACGGGGACGAGTAAATCCGCTGCGCCGGCCGTGACCGTGCTGAGAAATCCGAGCTAACATCCCGCCATCGATCACCCGACAGGCGAGGACAAGATGGTCTCAGCGACGAAGATGGCCGCGGCGCTTGTCGCCGGGGCAGCGGTGCTAGGTGCGGCGCACATCGTGACGGCCGAGGAGAGTGGCAGCCTCCGCCTCATCCGCACCTATGTGCAGGATTACACCACCGTCGAGCACGGGGATGCGCGCTACACCGGCGGACCGCTCGAAGGCTCCGTCACCATTCTTCAGAGCAGCGGCGCGCCGTTCGTCGAAGGCACGCACGAGCGGATCACGTGCGTGGTCTATGCCAAGAGCACCGAGGCCGGCATCGATCTCGATGCCCCCTGCACGATGACCGCCCCCTCGGGCGACAGATGGTACACCCACTCGAAACGGCGGGCCGGCAACGTGGAGACGGGCGGCGGCGGCCCCGGCACCATGGACATCCTGGGCGGCACCGGCGTCTACGCCGGCATCAGCGGCAGCTGTACCTACGACGTCGGCTATCTGCCCGACAGTTGGGTCGCCATGATCGCGGACTGCACGTGGCAGAGGTAGCGTGGGCTCGACGGGGCCGGCGGAGGGAGGCTGAGCGATGGTCGAGCTGGTCGCCTACGTCGCGCTCCAGCGCTTGATCGAGGCAGCAGAAGCGGTCGAAGAGAGCCTCATGCCCAACGAGCGCGAGATGCTGCACAGCCTCAAGGCGAAGTACGCCGCGCCGATGGACGTCGATCCCTTCGACACGACGGCGCTCGAAGTCATCCTGCGCAATGTCGAGGTGCGCAAGGGCTACGATTTCGACCCGCGCAAGGACGGTGGCCGCGTCATCGACCTGCCGCGCACCGGGGACAAGAAGGCGTGAACGGCACCCCCTGGCCGGGCAGGACAGCGTCGGGCGGCCACTCTCTCCAAACTCGACACGCCATCGAAAGGAACTGTGAGCGATGATCAAACGCACTCTCGGGGCCGCCCTGACCGCAGCCGTCCTGGCTTTCGCAGCCCCGGCAGCCGAGGCCGCCGACTACACCATCGATTCCGGCCACAGCTTCGTTCAGTTCAAGATCTCCCACGTCGGCGTGTCCTGGATGATCGGCACCTTCGAGAAGCTGTCGGGCAGCTTCACGTTCGATTCGGAGGCGGGGCCGGAGGCGCAGTCGATCGCGGTCGAGATCGACACGGCCAGCGTCGATACCAACCACGCGGAGCGCGACAAGCACCTGCGCTCGTCGGATTTCCTGGGCGTGGACGAGTTCCCCACGGCGACCTTCGTCAGCACCGGCTACGAGGGCGATGACGAGAGCGGCGTGATGACCGGAGACCTGACGCTCCACGGCGTCACCAGGTCCATCGACATCGCGGTCACGAAAGTGGGGGAGGGCAAGGACCCCTGGGGCGGCTACCGCGCCGGCTTCGAAGGCACGGTGACAATCGTCCGCAAGGACTTCGGCATGGGTTACAACCTGGGGCCCGCCGCCGAAACCATGGAGCTCTTGCTCTTCATCGAGGGCGTCCGCAAGTAGCGCCCGGGGCAACGCCGGCATCGGGGGCGCGCGGCCGTGTGGCGGAGCGGCAGGGACCACTACGGCATCGTCGCCATCGGCTTTCACTGGAGCATCGCCATCCTCTTCATCGGCCTCGTCGGGCTCGGCGCCTGGATGGTCGGGCTCACCTACTACGACTCCTGGTACAACGACTCCCTCGCGCTCCATAAGGCCATCGGCATCGTGGCGCTTGCCCTGGCGCTGGCCAAGCTCGGCTGGAAGCTCGCCGACCGGAAGCCCGGCTTCGGGCCCGAGGTGAGGGCATACGAGCGCGCCGGCGCCACCGCGATTCACTGGTGTCTGGGCGCGCTCCTGGTCGTGCTGCCGGTCACCGGCTACCTGATCTCGACCTCCGAGGGTGCGGGCATCGACATGTTCGGGCTCTTCGAGGTGCCCGCGTTCTTCGACGTTACGGCCGGCACCCGCGACCTCGCCATCGACCTCCACTATTACCTGGCCTACGGCGGCATCGCCCTGGTCGGGATTCACGCCGGCGCGGCCCTCAAGCACACCTTCATCGACAAGGGCTCGACGCTGATACGCATGCTGATCCCGCGCTCGCGCGCGAATCCGGTCGACCGAGCCGGGAAGTAGAATGGGGCAACCTAAAATGGTGCGTTGACAGATATGACCGGAATCCGATGACCGAGTTCCCGACATCGCTTCTCGAAGGCTACCGTTCGTTCAAGCACGACCGCTATGCTCGGGAGCACGACCGCTACCGCGCGCTCGCCGAGGACGGGCAGAAGCCCGAGGTCATGGTCATCGCCTGCTGCGATTCCCGGGCGGCGCCGGAGACCATCTTCGACGCTTCGCCCGGCGAGATCTTCGTCGTCCGCAATGTCGCCAACCTGGTGCCGCCCTACGAGCCGACCGGCGCCCACCACGGCACCTCCGCCGCGCTGGAGTTCGCCGTGCAAAGCCTGAAGGTCCGGCACATCGTGGTGCTGGGCCACGGGCGCTGCGGCGGCATCCGGGCGGTCCTGCATCCTGCGGCGGAGCCGCTCTCTCCGGGCGACTTCATCGGCAAGTGGATGAAGCTGCTCGGGCCCGCCGCGAGCGAGATCGAGATCGGCGCCCCGATGTCAGATGCCGAGCGGCAGACCGCTCTGGAACGGGCCTCCATACGGCATTCGATCGCGAACTTGCGCACCTTCCCCTTCGTTTCGAACCTGGAAGACCGCGGCCGGCTCAGCCTGCACGGCGCCTGGTTCGACATCGCCGATGGCGCGCTCTGGACCATGGACCCCGCCACCGGAGACTTCTCCAAGGCGATATAGCGCCCGCGAGAGCGCAAACAGGTGAGGAACCCATGCTGCTGGAAGGCTCGTGCCACTGCCATGCCGTGCGGTTCTCGCTCCAGTCGAGGACGCCGCTTCCCTACATGCATTGCTACTGCTCGATCTGCCGAAAGACCGCCGGCGGTGGCGGCTACGCCATCAATCTCGGCGGCGAGGCGGAGACCCTGACCGTCACGGGCAAGCGCCAGATCAGGGTCTACCGGGCGCGGTTGGGGGACGGCAGCGAGAGCCCGGCCGAGCGGCGCTTCTGCGGCCGCTGCGGCAGCGCGCTCTGGGTCTGGGATCCGCGCTGGCCGAAGCTGATCCATCCCTTCGCGTCCGCCATCGACACGTCATTGCCGGCGCCGCCCGAGCGCTGCCACATCATGTTGGACTACGCGCCCGGCTGGGTCAGGGTTCCGTCCGGCAAGCGGGACCCGCACTTTGCTGAGTACCCCGACCAGTCCATCGAGGACTGGCACCGGAGCCGCGATCTGTTCGACCCGTGATGCAGGCGCTCCCAAACGGCGACCCAATGGCAAGAAGGAGAAGGCCATCGTGACCAAGCTGGGCACGGGCGACGCCGGCACCGTCAAGGCGCTCTGGCGCTATCCGGTCAAGTCCATGGCCGGCACCAAGATCGACGAGGCGCTGATCGCCGAAGGCGGCATCCTGGGCGACCGCGGTTATGCCGTGATCGATCAGACCAGCGGCAGAGTAGGGAGCGCCAAGACGCCCAGGAAGTGGGCCGGGCTGATGGCGCTCGCCGCCGATTTCGTCGAGCCGCCGCAGCCCGGTGCGCCTCTTCCCCCGGTGCGCATCGTCTGGCCCGACGGCACGGCGGCCACCAGCGACGGCGGCGACCCCGATGCCCGCCTTTCCGACACCCTGGGGCGGCCGGTCACCCTCACCACCGAGCGCCCGGAGGAGCCCAGCCTGGAGCGCCTCGACCCGCTCGCCGCCGACGAGACCGTCGTCGATATCGGCGAGCTGATGATGGCGGGCCGGTTCTCCGACTATGCGGCGTTGCATCTCATAACCACCGCGACGATGGCCCACCTTGCCGAGCTGCGCCCCGAGTCCCAGTTCAATGCGCGCCGATTCCGCCCCAACGTGACGATCGCAACGCCCGAGGGCCAGACAGGCTTCGTCGAGAACGATTGGGTCGGGCGCGAGCTCGCCATCGGCGACGAGGTGCGGCTCCGTATCTCCGACCCGACACCGCGCTGCTCGATCCCGACCATCGCGCAGCGGGACCTCGCGAAGGACCCGCAGGTGCTGCGCACCATCGTCGAGCACAACACGCTTCCCGTCCCCGTGCTCGACGGCGAGACGCTGCCGTGCGCGGGCGTCTACGCCTTCGTCGTACAGGGCGGTATGGTGAAGAGGGGCGACAGCGTGCGGGTCCTGTAGGGTCGCGACCGCCTACAGGTACGTCTTCGAGATTGCTGCTCCCATGGTGTACTTGGGGTCGACGAAGTTGCCGAGCCGCACCTTGCCGCACTGGCTCAGCATCATGTAGGCGTCCCACTGGTCGTAGCCGTAGTCCTTGACCATCCAGCGAACCAGCTCGCGGTAGGCGATCCGGGTCGCGTCCTCCAGCGGCCGGGCGCTGCCGATCGCCATGATGAAGTCGTCGGCTTCGAGCCGCGGCCAGTCGATGGTCCAGTCCTTGATCAGGTCCACGGAGATCGTCGTGGTGGTGGGATACTCCACCGCGACGCCGCAGACTTCGCCGTCACCCTGGCAGGCGTGGGCATCGCCGATATAGAGCAGCGCGCCGGGCGCGCGCACCGGCAGGTAGGTGATCGTGCCGGGCCCCATGTCCGGCAGGTCCATGTTGCCGCCGTGATCGTCCGGCGTGAGCGAGTTGATGGAATCGATCTGGGGCGAGCAGCTGAGCGTGCCGATGTGCGGCTTGTAGGGCAGCGTCACCCGGTCGCTCCAGTAGACGTTCTCCTCGTCCACCACCACCTTGCGCACCTTCTCGGGCAGCGGCTCGTTGAGGGTGGCCGTGTAGTAGGTGCCGGTGAGCCCGCCGAACTCCTTGATCATGCAGCAGGTGCCACGGGGCTGGGGCCCGCGCGGCGCCATGCTCTCGATGTGGACGGCCAATACGTCGCCCTTCTCCGCGCCGGCCATGAAGATCGGCCCGCATTGCGGGTTGAGGAACGGCACCTCCAGCAGCTCCGAGGGCACGTCGCTCTCGCTCGTGATCTTGCCCTCGAAGGCATCGCGGGTCTCGACGATCACCCGGTCGCCCGGCTCGATGGAGAGCACCGGGTCGGCATAGGGGCCGATGGTATAGAGATAGGTGCCCTGCGTCTCCTCGGTCAGCTCGTGCGTGACCCCCGACGAGCCGCCGCCAATGCCCTTCCGGTGCATGATGGAGTCGGCGACCCACTCGTTCGGGTAGCTGCGCATGACCATTTCCATCGCCCGGATCTCCCCGTCTTCTCGCCTGTGTCGGTCGATTTTAGACGGCAGGGACTGGGAAGCGAAGGCGAGTGTGAGAAACGCGGGTTGTGGGCCCGCTTGGCGGACTACGCCCTCGCAGCAATACCGGGCTGAGAAACGCTGGCCAGGTGGCGAAGCAGATGCTCCGCGCGCTGCCGCTTCTCCTCGTTCGGGTCGCGCTGCACGATGCGCAGCAGCGCGTCGCGCGCCGCAATGTCGCCGCTCTCCGCCATCTCGAAGGCCATCCGATCGCGTCGTTCGTGATAGCTTCGGTCGAGCGGCACGACATGGGGGGAGAGCGCCTTCCAGTAGTACTGCTGGTCGTCGGAGGACCAGCCCGCATAGACCTCTTCCCACGTCCCGCAGCCGGAATACGGGGTCATGTTGGTCTCGGCGACGGGCTGGCTCGCCGGCTGGTAGCGGGCATCGAAGGACTGCCGCAACTGAGTTGTGCGGTTGGGCAACGCGCGATGCACGGTGGTGTCGGAAAAGATCAGCACATCGCCCGCCTCGAATGAGCCGCTCACCCATTGGCCGGGGATCGGCACGCAGATGTCCATGCCGCCGGCGCCGTTGCCGACCTTCGTATCCAGCACGCCCGCCAGGTGCGAACCGGCCGCCACCACCAGCGTCCCTTTCTCTCTCGGGCAATCGCCCAGCGGAACCCACATCGCGTGATTGGTTGCGCCGCCGATGTGGACCTTGTCCTGATGCGCGCCGGTGGTGAAGTCGAAGCTCTCGCTTTGCGGGAAGATGTTGCGCTGGACGAACATCGGATGCGCGAGCGCCGGCTCGTCGAAGATGCTTTCGAACAGCGCCAGCACGTTAAGATGGGTCCTGAGGCGATGCAGCGCCTCGTCGGCCCACAGGTCCCGGAACACCTGCATGTAGCGGTCCTCGGGGTCCTTGCAGGACGCGGTGGGGTTGGCGATGCCGTCCGCCACCGGGTGCGCCGGATCGAGCCATCCCCCCGCCGCGGCCTTCTCCAGCAGGCGCCGGCGTACATCCAGCACGGCCTCGCGCGGCAACAGCCCGCAGATGAACAGATAGCCGTCGCGCCCGAGCCGCCCGGCCAGGGCCGGACCGTCGCCGATCAGATCGGTTGAGTCGAGAAAGTCGCCTACTGCATCCATTGGCGCTGCTCCCGCTTGCACCGTCCGAGAGGGTGCGGGAAACGGGATAGCGGCGTCAAGGCGAGCGTGTTCCAAACGCGGACGCGAAACGACGCCAGCGCGGCATCCGAAAGAAGTTTCCACCTGTTCCCGAAGCGAACGGTCCCCGCCAACTTGCTGGTACGGCGGGGATTTTGGTGGGCGCACTAGGACTCGAACCTAGGACCCGCTGATTAAGAGTCAGCTGCTCTACCAACTGAGCTATGCGCCCGCACGCCGGCGAGATTTGCCACGTTTCAGACTGAGGCGCAACCGGCCGGGGCGCCGCCTCATTTGCCGCATAGGGCGGACGTGTAAACGACATCGTGGACTCCTTTCTCGCAACCGATCAGGTGTCCACCAAAACGGGTCAGGTCCAAACATACCCGGGGAATGAGGTAGCGGTTGCCTGACTTGGATAAGGCAGATATGAGACGGCGCTCAAGCGAGAGGGGTGGGAACGCACGATGTCAGACAGCTATAGAGCACTCGTTGTCGACCGGCAGGAGGATGGGGTCTGCGCCGAGATCAGGACACTCACCGAGGCCGACCTGCCCGAGGGCGAGGTCACGGTGCGGGTCGACTATTCTTGCCTCAACTATAAGGACGGCCTGGCGCTCACCGGGCGCGCGCCGATCATCAGAAGGCCCCCGATGACCGCCGGGATCGACTTCGCCGGCACCGTGGAAAGCAGCGACTCACCGGACTTCGCACCGGGCCAGGCGGTGGTGCTCACCGGCTGGGGCGTCGGCGAGCGGCACCCCGGCGGCTTCGCCGAGCGCGCGCGGGTCAAGGCCGGTTGGCTGGAGGCGCTGCCCGAGGGCTGCGACACCAAGTGGGCGGCGGCCATCGGCACGGCGGGCTTCACGGCGATGCTCTGCGTCATCGCGCTGGAGCGCGCGGGCGTCACCGCCGGCACGGGCCCGGTTGCGGTGACCGGCGCCGCCGGCGGCGTCGGCAGCGTCTCGGTGGCTCTGCTTGCGCGCCTTGGCTACGAGGCTGTCGCCATTACCGGACGCGCCGACGAATGCCGCGACTATCTGAAGAGCCTCGGCGCCAGCAACGTGCTGCCTCGCGGCGAACGGGCTGAGGCCCCGGAAAGGCCGCTGCTTTCCGAACGCTGGGCGGGTGCCGTCGACTCGGTGGGGGGCGCGATGCTGGCCCACATCCTCGCCGAGACCCGCTACGGCGGCGCGGTTGCCGCCTGCGGCCTTGCGGGTGGCGCCGGTCTCAAGACCACGGTCATGCCCTTCATCCTGCGCGGGGTGAGCCTGATCGGAATTGATTCCGTCATGTGCCCGTCCGCGCCGCGTCGTGAGGCCTGGCAGCGGCTTGCCCGTGACCTGCCGCGCGATGCGCTCGACGCGATGACCGAGGTGGTGCCGCTCGGCGGGGTGGTGGCGCGGGGCAACGATATCCTCGCCGGCGGCGTGCGCGGCCGGGTCGTGGTCGACGTCAACGCCTGACTCCCGCGCTCCTTGTCCCTCGTCCGGCCTGACTCTATCGTGACGCAGCAGCGGAAGAGCAGGGGAGGCGCCGGCGTGAGCGGCGATCTGCGGCGCGGCGTGCACGACATGGGCGGACTTCCCGCCGGCCCCATCGAGCAGGCGGAGCACGCGCACGCGCCCTGGGAAAAGCGGGTTGACGCGCTGATGGTGCTGCTCGGGAGCCCCGAGCGCCGCATAATCACCGTGGACCAGCTTCGCCGCGGCATCGAGCAGCTCGGCACCGATGCCTACGAGGCGATGAGCTACTACGAGCGCTGGATGGCCTCAATCACCAACACCTTGCTCGCCGAGGGGGTCATCTCCTCCGACGAGCTCGGCCGCCGCATGGCCGAGGTCGAGGCACGGGGAGAGGAGGGCACCGGCTGATGGCAGCACGCTTCGCCGTGGGAGACCGGGTGGCGGTGCGCCGGGCTTTCCCCCTCGGCCATATCCGCACGCCGTACTATGCGCGGGGTGCGGTCGGCGATGTAGAGCGCATCTGCGGCGCCTTCGGCAATCCGGAGGAGCTTGCGTTCGGGCGCAGGGACCGCCCCAAGCAGACCCTCTATCGCGTGCGCTTCGCCCAGACCGCGCTCTGGCCCGACTACGGCGGCCCGACCGGCGATACCATCGACATCGAGCTCTACGAGCACTGGCTCGAGCCCGCGACGGAGTGAGCGATGGCGACCCATCCCCACGAGCATCGGCACACCCACGACCACACGCCGCCGCCCGACGAGGACGGCCCGCTCGGCTATTACCAGACCATGGAGATCGCCGTTCGCGAGCTCCTGATCGAGAAGGGGGTCTTCGGCGCCGACGACGTGCGCGCGGCGATCGAGGCGATGGACGCCCGCGGCCCCGCGACGGGGGCGCAAGTCGTGGCCCGCGCCTGGACCGACCCGGCCTTCAAGGAGGCGCTGCTGGCGGACGGCAGCGCGGCCTGCGCCAGCATGGGTATCGAGCTCGGGCCGCTGCGGCTGATCGCCGTCGAGAACACGGCGAGCGTGCACAACGTGATCGTCTGCACCCTCTGCTCCTGCTATCCGCGCAACCTCCTGGGGCTCCCGCCGGACTGGTACAAGGCGAAGGCCTACCGCTCGCGGGTGGTGCGCGAGCCCCGCGCCGTGCTGCGCGAGTTCGGCACCGAGGTGCCGGATGACGTGACCGTGCGCGTGCACGATTCGACAGCCGACATGCGCTACATTGTCGTGCCGCGGCGGCCCGCCGGCACCGAGGGCTGGGAGCGCGAGCGCCTCGCCGCGCTGGTCACCCGCGACTGCATGATCGGCGTGACGGTTCCGAAGTCCCCCTGACTCCGGCCCGTGCAAGCGGGCGGGCGCCGGCCGGCCCACCCTTGAGAAGGATCGAGTTGGACCATGCATGATCTCGTGATTCGCGGCGCCATGGTCGCCGACGGCGTGGGCAACCCACTGATCCAGGCCGACGTCGCCGTCAGCGGCGAGCGCATCGCCGAGGTCGGCGACGTGACCGAGAGCGCGCGGGAGACGGTGGACGCTGACGGCCTCGTGCTGGCGCCCGGCATCGTCGACGTGCACACCCACTACGACGCCCAGATAACGTGGGAGAGCCAGGCGACTCCCTCGCCCTCGCTCGGCGTCACCACGGTGGTGATGGGAAACTGCGGCTTCAGCATAGCGCCCTGCCCGCCTGATCGGCGCGAGCAGATGGCGCGCAACCTCGCCGAGGTCGAGGGCATGTCCATCGCCGCGCTGGAGGCCGGGATCGACTGGGGCTTCGAGAGCTTCCCGGAGTATCTGGCGCAGCTCCGGCGCAAGGGCTGCTATCCCAACGCCGGCGTCTTCGTCGGACACTCGGCGGTGCGCACCACCGTGCTCGGCGCCGAGGCCTCGGACCGCGCGGCGACCGATGACGAGATCGCCGCCATGCGCGGCATCGTGACGGAGGCCATGGAGGCCGGCGCCATCGGCTTCGCCACCTCCACCTCGATCAACCATAACGGCGACGGCGGCGTGCCCATGCCGTCCCGACTGGCCGAAGACGACGAGCTGCGCGCGCTGGTGGGTGTGCTCGGCGAGCTCGGCCGCGGCACCTTCCAGCTTACCGTCGGCCCGAGCATGACGGTGCAGCGGCTGGAGAGCATGGCCGCCGCGACCGGCCGGCCCATCTTCATGACCGCCGCCCTCCACAACGAGACCTTCCCCGAGCGCGCCATCGGCATGCTCGAAGACGCGGCCGCCGCGCAGAGCCGCGGCAACGGGGTGTGGGCCCAGGTCTCCTGCCAGCCGCTCCGCATGGATTTCTCCATGCGGACCGCCTTCCCGCTCCAGAGCCTCGATGCCTGGGAGCCGCTGCACACGGCGTCGGACGAGGATTTCCTGGCGATCGTCGCAGGCCAGGATTTCCGCAACAGGTTCCGGGAGGACCTGGAGAAGCCGAAGCAGGGCAAGATCTTCTACGGCGATTGGCGGCGGGTCGAGGTGGCGATGGCGGCCACGCCGGCGCACCGGCCGCTGGAAGGCGAGACCATTGAGGCCATCGCCGGGCGCGAGGGCCGCGATCCGGTCGACGTCATGTTCGACCTCGTTGTGGACGAGAGGCTGGGCACCACCTTCAACGCCGCCCTGCTGAATGCCGACGAAGAGGCGGTGGAAGGGCTGCTGCGCCACGACGCCGGCCTCATCAGCCTGTCGGACGCCGGCGCCCATCTCTGCTACCTCTGCGACGCCGGCTACGGCCTGCACCTGCTCGGCCACTGGGTGCGCGACAAGGGCGTGTTCGATCTGGCGGACGGCATCCGCCGGGTCACCAGCATGCCGGCGCGGCTTTACGGCATCGCCGATCGCGGCGAGATCGCGCCGGGCAAGTTCGCGGACCTGCTGCTCTTCGATCCGGCGACGGTCGGGCGCGGCGCGATCAGGCGGGTCGACGATCTGCCCGGCGGCGAGAGCCGGCTGGTGCGCGACGCGAGCGGGGTGTACCGGGTCTGGGTCAACGGCACCCGCGTCTACGACGAGGACGGCTACCGCGACGTGCCGCCCCCCGGCCACGTGCTCGACCGCTTCCTGAGTTAGCCTGGCGACTTCGTCCAGCCCTGCGGCGGGCGGGCGAACCAGACGTGGACCTGCCCGGTGCCTGCCGCGTTCTCGTAGTCGCTGTAGGGTGTCCCGGTCGCGGCGCAGTCGCGTCCGCCGAGCGCAGCGACCATCATCAGGTAGTGGCCGAACAGGCCTTCCGGCTTGTGGGGGCGAAAGGCATCCATCGAGTCGATGACCGCCGCGTGGTCGCCTTGCGCCCACCAGGCCAGGCGTTCCAAATCCGCGGCGCGCGCCTCTGGCGTGCGGATGTGGACCGGGTCCGAGGCTTCGTGCCGGTCGATCTCCGCGAGCGGCCAGAAGCGGTGGCTCATCCCGCCGCTCGCGAGCAGCACCACGCGCTCCGCCGAATCGGTGATCGCTCGCCCGAGCGCCGCTCCCACCGCGAGAAAATCCTCGTCGCGCGCGGTCTGGCAGATGCTGACCGAGACCCACCGCTCGCCCCGGTCCAGGTAGTGGGCGAGGTTGACGGTGGGGTAGTGGATCGGCAGGTGCGCATCGTCGTTGGCGATGCAGGGCACGCCTGCGTGCTCGCGCACCGCCGCCGCGATGCCCGCGGCAAGCGCCGGGCTGCCGGCGAGGTCGTAGGGAAGTCCGTGAATCCCGCGGGGCAGCTCGCCCGACGTATAGCGGCCCCGGCGGCGCTCGTGGGCGCTCACGATGAACTCCACGGTGGTGAACCAGTGGGTGTCGAACACCACGAAGGTGTCGGGCCTGAGGTCGTCCAGGATTTCTCGGCGCAGTCGCTCCAGTCCGGGCACGAGGCTGATCTCGCGCCCCTCGTTCAACTCGATCCGGACCGCCTTCGGCAGCATGATTGTTGGGACATGCGACAGAAAGCCGGCGCCCGCGATGTCTCCCACGTCTCCTCTCCTATCGGCCTGCCTGCGTCCCGGAGCCGCCCCGTTGCCTCCGGCTCTGGCATACGGCGAACGAGCGCGGTGGACAGGTCGTTCGTATCCGAACTATCATGATGGCAACCGGTTCGCAACCAGACGAGGCCGCCATGTCCGCGCTACGTTCGCCCGAGCCGGAGGGCATCGCCGACCTCTCCTCCCACGACTCCTTCGTCGATTGCGTGCCTCACAGGACCTTCGCGGCGCTGCGGCGCGACGACCCGGTCGCGTGGTTCGACGAGCGCGATGCCTCCGGGTTCTGGGCCATCACCCGCCACGAGGACATCACGGAGATCAGCAAGAACTTCCGGCAGTTCACGACCCGGCACGGGATTCGCCTGGAAGAGATGTCGGAAGAGGAGCGGATCGCGCGCCTCACCATGATGGAGCAGGACCCGCCCGAGCACACCCGGCTGCGCCGCCTGGTCAACCGCACCTTCTCGCGCCGCTTCATCGAGACCTACCGGGACCGGGTCCGCGCCATCGTCTCCCGCGTGCTCGACGAGGCCCTGAAGCAGGACGAGTTCGATTGCGTGGACGCGATCGCGAAGCCCCTGCCCATGCTGATGCTGGCGGGGGTGCTCGGCGTCTCGGAGGAGGACGGCGCCTGGCTCGCCGACAAGGGCGACGAGATGATGGCGAACAGCGACCCCGACTTCACCGACCACGTGGTCGACCAGACCGACACCGACGCCTTCCGCCTCATGCCCTTCCGCTCGCCGGCGGGCGCGGAGGTCTTCGAGTACGCCGAGCGCCAGGCCGCGCTCCGGCGCGGCAAGCCGCGCGGCGACGTGATCAGCCTTCTGCTCGAGCCCGACCGCGACGGCGAGCCGCTCACCGATCACGAGTTCAAGAACTTCTTCACGCTGCTGGTGGTGGCGGGCAACGACACCACGCGCTATGCGGTCGCCTCTTCCGTCGACCTGTTGGCTCGTGAGCCCCACCTCTTCGAGCAGCTTCAGGGCGCCGACGATGCGCTCTGGGGAACGGCGGTAGAGGAGCTGCTGCGCATCTCGTCCCCCACCATGCACTTTCGCCGGACCGCCGTGGAGGACTTCGAGATGCACGGGCGCACCATTGCGGCGGGCGACAAGGTGATTCTGTGGTTCATCTCCGGCAACTTCGACGACCGGGTCTTCGAGCATCCCTATGACGCCGATTTCGCACGCGATCCCAACCCGCAGATGGCCTTCGGGCGGGGCGGGCCGCACCTGTGCCTGGGCCTCTGGCTGGCGCGGCTGGAGCTGCGCATCGTGCTCGAGGAGCTGACCCGGCGGGTGCGCACGCTCCGGCCGGCCGGCCGGGCGCTTCGGCTCCGCTCGAACTTCATCAACGGCATCAAGTTCCTGCCGGTGTCGGTAACCTGCTGACCGGCGCGGCCGAGGCATGGGGCGCTTGGCATGAGCGACTACGAACGTATTCGGGTCCTGTTCTGCGATCACCTGAACCTCGCGCGCGGCAAGTACGTCCCGCGCGCGATGGCCGAGAGCGGCTCGCTCCGGCACTGCGTCGGGGTCTACGCGGTGGACTACGAGCGTGCCTTGATCCCCGCCCCCGGATCGGGTGTGCCCGAAGGCCTGCCGGACATGGAGGCGACGTTCGACCTCGACCGGGTCCGGCCCGGCTGGGAGCCCGGCACCGGCGTGGTGGTGGCGGACCTGGAGAAGGAGGGTCAGCCGCTCGGGCTCTGCGCGCGCGGCGCGCTCGCCCGCGCTATCGCCGCATGGCAGCAGGCGGGCCTCGCTCCCTTCCTCGGCATCGAGCTCGAGGCCTTCGTCTTCGAGCGCGATTCCGCCGGCAGCTGGGTGCCCTACGACACCCCCGGCGCCTACGTCTACGGCACCGGCAGCGCCGTCGACCCCGCCGGCCTGGTCGACGACATCTGGTCGCAGGCGCGGGCCTGCGGCTTCCCGCTGGAGGCGATCAACTCCGAGTTCGACTGGCCGCAGTTCGAGTTCACGCTGCGCTACCGGGACGCGCTCGGCGCCATCGACGACATCTTCCTGTTCAGGCTGATGGCGCGCGAGGTCGCGGCGAAGCGGGGCTATCTGCTCAGCTTCATGCCGAAGCCGCTCTCGGATCGCGGCGGCAGCGGGGTCCACCTCAACCTCAGCCTCGCCGACTCGCGCGGGGACAACGCCTTCGCCGATCCCGCGCAGGAGGACGGCCTCTCCGAGCTTGCCCGGCGGTGCATCGCGGGGCTCATGCACCACCACCGCGCCATGGCCGGGCTGATCGCGCCCACCGTCAACTCCTACCGCCGGCTGCGCCCGGCGAGCCTCGCCGGCTACTGGGCGAACTGGGGCTACGACCACCGCGGCGTCGCGGTGCGCATTCCCGGCGAGCGGGGCCCGGCGACGCGGATCGAGCACCGCCTCGGCGACGGCGCCGCCAACCCCTACGTAGCGGCGGCGGCGGTGCTGCAGGCGGCGCGGCTGGGGGTCGAGAACGGGTACCCGCTCCCGCCGGCGGAGACCGGCGACGGGCTGGAGACGGTCGACACCGAGG
>JAPPKP010000232.1:17539-18184 GCA_028819955.1 Rhodospirillaceae bacterium
TCCTTCGCTACGCCTTCTGGATCTACCTGGCGGGGGCGGCCGCGCGCCCCCGGGGGGGGGGGTTGGGGCCCCCCCGCGGGGGGGGGGCGGGCGGGGGGAGGGGAGGGGGGGGCGGGGGGGGCCCCCGCCCCCCAAACCCCCCCGCCCCCCCCGCGCCCCGGGGGCCGGGGCCGCGGCTCGGGGTTGAGAACGGCTATCCGCTGCCGCCGGCCGAGACCGGCGACGGGCTGGAGAGCGTCGACACCGACGTGGCCGTGCCCGAGAACCTGGGCGCGGCGCTCGACTTGCTGGAGCAGGACGAGGCGCTGGTCTCCGCCATCGGCCAACTGCTGGTCGCGAACCACATCGGGATCAAGCGCAAGGAGTGGGACGACTACCTCGCCAGCACGACGGACTGGGAGCTGTCGCGTTACCTCAACTTCCTCTAGCGTCCCGATCCGGACGCTTGTTTAGCCATTTCCCTCAGACGCCGGGCGGCAACAGACGAGCAGTCGATTATGAAGTGCCGGGCCGCAGGCCCGGACGGCGCGACAGCGCCGCGCGCCGAAGGCGCGTAGCCAAGCGAGCGGAGCGAGCGCCCGGCGCCGGGGGGAAATGGTTAAACCAAGTTTTAAGGTGTGGTGGCGAGATTTGTGTATTTTTGGG
>JAPPKP010000357.1:0-4079 GCA_028819955.1 Rhodospirillaceae bacterium
AAGGGCAGCGCGCGCTACCACGTCATCGGCACCCACGCGCAGTTCGGCTGGGGCGCCGAGCAGCGCACGGCCAAGGCGGCGCAGTTCCGCGCCATCCGCAAGTTCCTGGAAGAGCAATCGGGAATCCCGCGCTCGGAGCCGGTGATCGTCGGCGGCGACTTCAACGTGCTCCGCCACGCCTTCGACGGCCTGCTCGACGACGAGGCGCTCGGCGTGCTGGCGCCGACCTTTCGCGGGCACCGCTTCACCCGCGAAGCCCGTAGCGACTGGGCGCGGCGCGGCAACGGCTACGTCGACTACGTGCTGGCCAAGAAGGGCTGGCGGGAACCCCGCTACCACCACATTTGCCCGATGGTCTTCCGCAGCCTCTACGACTTCGAGGACCGCACGCTATTCTCGGCCGTGCGTGGGCAGGGCTACTGCGACCTCTCGGACCACTGGGCCGTCTGGGGCTACTTCGACTACCGCGACGACGCCACCGAGCCGCCCGACTGCCCGGTTCCCCAATTCCCGCCGGGCTCAGCCCCGTCCATGCGGCGCTAAGGGAGGCGCCCTCCCCTACTCCGCTGCGTCGAGGCGGCGTTCCCGCTGCATCCAGCGCGGCTTGCTGGTCGCGTGCTCGCGCACGAACTCCTGGGTCGGCATGCGCGGGTCCTGCCAGTAGAGCATGGGCTTTTCCCAGTTGTAGCGCGCGGGCTCGGGGATCGGCGCTTCGGTGTCGACCACGGCGCCATCCTTCATCACGACGGTAAGCCGCTCCCGGTCTTGCAGCACGGCGATGTCGGCGAGCGGGTCGCCGTCCACCACCAGGATGTCGGCGAGCTTGCCCTCCTCCAGAGTGCCGATCTCGTCCGCCATGCCGAGCGTCAGCGCCGCGTTGGCGGTGCCCGCGCGGATCGCCTCCATGGCGCTCAGACCGCCATAGGTCATCAGGTGCTCCATCTCGCGGGCGTGCCACTCGCCGTAGGGCACCGAGCCCTGGCCGCTGTCGGTGCCGGCGATGATGGTGATTCCTTCGGCCCGCGCCTTGGAGACGACGTTGGCGAGCCGCTCGACCTCGTCCTTGTAGGCGTCGAGGATGAAGCTGGAACAGCCCAAGTCCGGCCCCCAGTCGAGCGTGTTCGCAAGCAGCGAGAACGTGGGGATCAGCGGCGTGGGGTTGCGGAAGAGCACGTCCAGATCGCCGTCGGACATATAGGAGCCGTGGATGATCCAGTCGAAGCCGGCGCGGATCGCGTCGGCCGCCGCCTGGCCGGAGCGCGCGTGGATGGTGCAGACCTTGCCGAGGCGGTGGGTGACCTCGGCGATGGCGCGCAGGTCGTCGAGCCCGATGCTGCCGGCAAGCTCGGCATCGCCGGTGAGCACGTCGCCATCGCCCGCCACCTTCACGATGTCGACGCCGTCCTTGATCTCGCGGCGTGCCTCCGTGACCATCTCCTCGCGCGTGTTGCAGAGCACGGCGAAGGACGACTTGGGGTGCTCCATCCAGGACGGCCAGGGCGAGCCGATCGCGTTGAAGGTGGTGATGTAGCGCCCGGCAGACGCCATGCGCGGCCCCTCGATCAGGCCGGCGTTGATGGCGTCGCGAACGGCCACCGAGATGTTCCAGGTGGACCCGGGATCGGAGAACGCGGTGACGCCCGCGCGCAGCACCTTGCGCGCGTTGTTGGCGGCGCGGAGCGTCCGGTACTCCACGCCCGCGTAGAGGTCGAGCTCCTCGAACGACAGGATGTCGCCATAGGATATATGGCAATGGGCGTCGATCATGCCGGGCATGACGGTGTGCCCGGCGGCGTCGATGGTCCGGTAGCCGCCCAGGGTCTCGGCTGCGGCTGCGACCTCTCGGTCGGGCCCGATCTTGCGGATGCGGTTGCCCTCCACCAGCACCGAGACGCCGTCCTGCGGTGCCGCGCCGGTTGCGTCGAGCAGCCGCCCGCCGGCGATCAGATATCCGCCCATGTCATCGCCCTCCCTGCGCTCACGCACTCCCTGGCGCCTCGCTCGACGGGGCCGGCAGACGCGCGGAGGCAAGTTTGGATTCGTCCTTCGCCCTCTGTACGATCAGCGTCAACGTGAGGCAACCGAGTAGCCGGGGAGGCAGGGCATGAGCAGAGTGGGCGTCGCGTTCTCGGCTGGCCTGAACGCGTCCGAAACCGTCGAGTGTGCGCAACTCGCCGAATCGCTCGGCTATGACTCGGTGTGGATGGCGGAGGGGCACGGCGGCGACCAGTTCGCGGTGCTCTCTGCGGTCGCGGCGCAGACCAGCCGCGTGCAGCTCGGCACCTGCATCTCGAGCGTCTTCGTGCGCTCGGCGCCGACCATCGCCATGGCGGCGGCGGTGGTCGATCAGCTCTCGGAGGGCCGCTTCATTCTCGGCCTCGGCTCCAGCCACAAGGTCCAGGTCGAGCCCGAGCACGGCCTGACCTATGCGAAGCCGGTGACGCGGGTGCGGGAGACTGCCGAGGTCGCGCGCCGCCTGCTCAGAGATGGCCAGGTGTCCTACCAGGGCGAGACCGTCGCCATCGAAAACTACGAGCTCTGGTTCCAGCCGTTTCGCCCCAGCCTGCCCATCTACTACGCGGCGGTCTTTCCCAAGATGATCGGGATCTGCGGAGAGGAGGCCGACGGCCTGATTCTGACCCGCACCACGCTCGACGTCGGCGCGGAGGCGCGCGGGCACATCGCCGCCGGTGCCGAGAAGGCGGGGCGCGACCCCGGCGCGGTCGACGTCACGACACTGATCCCGGCCGCGGCTGCCGACGACCCGGCCGACGCCTACGATGCGCTCCGGCCGGGCGTCGCGATGTATACGGGCTTCTTCCCCCGCTACAACCGGATGGCGCAGGATCAGGGCTTTGGCGAGGAGGCAGCGACGATCGCCGAGCTGTGGGGGCGCGGCGAGCGCGATGCGGCGACCCGGGCGGTGAGCGACGCGCACATCGACGCGGTCTGCATCGCCGGCACGCCCGCGCGCTGCCGCGAGCGGATCGAGGCCTATCGCACCTCGGGCATCGACCTGCCGATGATCGCCCCGATGGCCGCCGGCCCCAACGCCAAGGCCATGGCCGAAGCCACCATCAGGGCCTGCGCCCCGCAGTAAGAGGCCGCATGTATCCGTTCCCGTGATCGCCAAGACCTTCTAGACTCGACCGGCGTCGCAGCCTGTGAGGGTCATCGTGCCGTTGCCCGAGAATCCGAGAGTCTCTTGGCGGGAGGCGCGGGCGTGACCGGCGCGATGCGCGGCTACATCCTGGTCGTGGACACGGTCAACCGCCGTGTCGGGCGCGTCATCATGTACGGCATGTTTGCGATCATGGCGATTCTGCTGTGGTCGTCGCTTTCGAAGACGTTTTTCAACCCCTCTCTGTGGACACTCGAAATGGCCCAATTCGCGATGGTGGGCTATTACATTCTGGGCGGCCCTTACGCGGTCCAGACGGACGCTAACGTGCGGATGGACCTGTTCTACGGCTCCTGGTCCGCACGCCGAAAGGCATGGTTCGACGTCTTCACGGTGTTCTTTCTCCTCTTCTATCTGGCGGTTCTTCTCTGGGGCGGGATCGACTCCACGATCTACAGCTTTCAATACGGTGGCGAGCGGAGTCCCAGCGCCTGGCGACCCTATCTTTGGCCGATCAAGGTGGTCATGGTCACCGGCATCGTCCTGATGGTTTTCCAGGCGGTTTCCGAGTTCTTCAAGGACATCCTGCGGCTTCGGCGCGAGGATTTTTGATGTCCTACGAGCTCATCACCATTCTGATGTTCGCGCTGATGATGCTCATGCTGGCGACCGGCCAGCGTGTCTTCGCCGCCATCGGCTTCGTCGCCGTTCTCTCCGCGCTCCTGCTCTGGGGCGACCGCGGCGGCTACGACCTGGGCTTCGCCGCCGCCATGAAGCTCATGAAATGGTATCCGCTGCTGACGCTGCCGATGTTCATCTTCATGGGCTACGTGCTCTCGGAATCGCGGATCGCGGACGACCTCTACCGCATGTTCCACGTCTGGACGGGCGGCATGGCCGGCGGGCTCGCCGTGGGCACCATCGGGCTCATGGTGCTGGTCTCGGCGATGAACGGGCT
>JAPPKP010000357.1:4179-6010 GCA_028819955.1 Rhodospirillaceae bacterium
TGCCGCTCTTCATCTACGCGGTGATGATCGTGCCCTTCGTCACCGGTTCGACCTCGCTCGTCGAGTCCTCGGCCATCGGCGCGCTCGCCGCCTTCCTTGCCGCCGTGGTCAGGCGCCGCATGACCCGGCAGGTCTTCGAGAACTCGGTGCGCAATACGCTCCGCATCACCTGCATGTTCATGTGGATCATCCTCGCGGCGCTGGCCTTCGGCTCGGTGTTCGACGGGCTTGGGGCCGCCAAATCGATCGAAAGCCTCTTCACCGATCAAATGGGACTCTCGCCTTGGATGGTCCTCATTCTCATGCAGCTTTCGTTCCTGGTGATGGGAACGTTCCTCGACGACACGGCGATGCTCGTGATCGTTGCTCCTCTCTACGTCCCTCTCGTGGACGCCCTGGGGTTCAACCTGATTTGGTACGGCATCCTCTACACCATCACCACGCAGATCGCGTACATGACGCCGCCTTTCGGCTACAACCTGTTCCTGATGCGGGCCATGGCCCCGCCCGAAGTCACCTTGCGCGACATTTATCGATCTATCATCCCCTTCGTCGGCGTGATGATCGTAGCACTCGCGATCATCATGATTTTCCCGGAAATCGCCCTGTGGTTCCCGGCGTATGTTTACGGCAACTGACGCCTGGTTCGGTTCTTTGACACTTCAACCTGGAAGGAGAAAAACCCATGACGACACGGCGTAATCTTCTCAAGGCCGCCGCTGCCGTTCCGGCTGCAGCCGCAGCCGCTGCCATCGTGAAGCCTTCGGTTGCGCAGGCGCAAATCACCTGGCGGATGCAGACCTATGCCGGCCCCGCCCTGGCCGAGCACGTGGTGGTGCCCGCGATCGAGATGTTCAACAAGATCGCAGGCGAGCGCATGCAGATCGAGCTGTTCTTCTCCGATCAGATCGTGCCGACGGGCGAGCTCTTCCGCGCCATGCAGCGCGGCACCATCGATGCGGTGCAGTCCGACGACGACTCCATGGCGTCGCCGACCGAGGTCACCGTCTTCGGCGGGTACTTCCCGTTCGCCTCGCGCTATTCGCTCGACGTGCCGGTGCTCTTCAACCAGTACGGCCTCAACGAGATCTGGGGCGCGGAGTACGAGAAGGTCGGCGTCAAGCACATCTCTGCGGGCGCCTGGGACCCCTGCCACTTCGCGACCAAGGACCCGATCCACTCGCTCGCCGACCTGGAGGGCAAGCGGGTCTTCACCTTCCCCACCGCCGGGCGCTTCCTCACCCAGTTCGGCGTGGTGCCGGTGACGCTGCCCTGGGAGGACATCGAGGTCGCCGTGCAGACCGGCGAGCTCGACGGCGTCGCCTGGTCCGGCATCACCGAGGACTACACGGTGGGCTGGGCCGACGTGACCAACTACTTCCTCACCAACAACATCTCAGGCGCCTGGATCGGCCACTTCTACGCCAACATGGAGCGCTGGAACGAAGTGCCTGAGGACCTGCAGACCTTGCTCCGCGTCATCTGCGATCAGTCCCACTACTACCGCCAGTGGTGGTACTGGGGCGGCGAGGCCAGCCTGCGCGTGCACGGCACCAAGATGCAGCTGACCTCGATCCCGGACGACGAATGGGCGCAGGTGGAGGCGGCCGCCCGCACGTTCTGGGACGAGATCGCGGCCGAGTCCGAGACCAAGGCCAAGGTGGTCGAGGTCTTCAAGCAGTACAACGCGGACATGGAGAGGGCGGGCAGGCCCTACCGCTACGCCTGATCCGCGAGAGGCGGGGCCCCCGGACGCCCCGCGGCGCGCCCCCCCCCCCCAGGGGGGGCGGTGGGCGGAGGGGGCCCCGGCCCGCCCCCCCGGCGACACGGG
>JAPPKP010000357.1:6020-18096 GCA_028819955.1 Rhodospirillaceae bacterium
CAACACTCGGCGGCCTGGGTGGGGGGGGGCGCCCCCTCCGCCCGCGCTTCCGCGGCTGGGGGGGCCCGGGGGCCCGGGGGGGGGCCGCTACCACCCGGCGTAGGCGGCGATGTCCTCGTCGGAGACGCGGCCGGCCGCCACGTCCTCCAGTGCCCGGTCGAGAATGGCGAGGCCCTCGTCGATCTCGTCTTCGGAGATGGTGAGCGGCGGGGTGAGCTCCAGCACGTTCGACTCCATGCCGACGTAGTAGAAGATCAGCCCGAGCCGGTGGGCGCGGAAGGCGACCTTCGCCGTCTCGCTGCGCGCGGGCTCCTTGCTCACCGGGTCGCGGACCAGCTCGACGCCGCAGGTGAGGCCGCGCCCGCGCACGTGGCCGATCGGCGCGTGGCGCTGGGCGAGACGCGCTAGCCCCGCCAGCAGGTGCTCGCCCCTGAGGGCGGCCCTGGCCATCAGGTCCTCCTCCTCGATAGTGCGCATGACCGCGCGGCCGGCGGCGGCACACACCGGATTGCCGGCCGCCGTCATGATGGCGAAGGCAGGCTGCAGGTTCATCAGCTCCGCCGGGCCGATGACCGCGGAGATCGGCAGCCCGCCACCCAGGCCCTTGCCGTAGACGACGATGTCCGGGCTCAAGCCCTCGGCCTCGAAGGCGTGAAACAGGCCGGTGCGGCCCATTCCGACCTTGACCTCGTCCACCACGATCAGGATGCCGTGGGCGCGGCAGCGCTCCTCCAGCCCCTTGAGGAAGCCGGCGGGCGGCACGATGAGGCCGCCGTCCGACTGGATCGGCTCGATGAAGACGGCGGCGATCTCGTCGGGCGCAAGCTCGCTCTCGAAGCGCCGGTCGAGATCGGCGAGCGCGCCTTCCACCAGGTCGGGCGTGAACTGCGGGCGGTAGGGGTCGGGATAAACCAGCCGCGTGAGGCCTGCGCGCGCCGGCGCATGGGCCTGGGAGCTGTGGCCCGAGACCGACATCGAGGCGGCGCTGCCGCCGTGATAGGCGCCGACGAAGGAGAGGATTCCCCGGCGCGGCGACGCCGCCTCCAGCAGGCGAACCACGGCGTCGTTGGCGTCGGAGCCGGCATGGCCGAACCAGACCCGCCGCTCGCGATCGTCCGGCAGGCGCGCCAGCAGGTCCTCCGCCAGCCCGACCGCGTGCCCCACCGCGCACGAGGCGAGGCTCACCGCCCCCATGTTGCCGACGGCCTCGCTCACCGCCTCGGCCAGCGCCGGGTGGCCGTAGCCCAGGCACGCGGCGCCCCACGACGCGCTGAAGTCGAGCACACGCCGGCCGCCCTCCTCGATCACGTAGGAGCCATCGCCGCCCACGGTGGTTGCCGGGAAGAAACGAATCCGCTCGATATCGGCGATGGTGCGCCCGTCGCGGGTCAACAGGTCGTCGGTCATGGCTCGATTCCGGCCTCGATGTTCGCCATGCGTGTGCGAGCGGCGACTCAGATGGGCGGAAGCACGTCCCGCCAGGGATTGGCAGCCTCGTAAGCGGCCGCGGCCTGGAAGACGCTCAGATCGTCGTAGGTGCGCCCGACGATCTGAATGCCGGTGGGCAGGCCGGCGTCCGTGAGGCCGCTCGGCACCGCGATCACCGGGCACTGGCTCACCATGTTGAAGGGGTAGCAGAGGTTCCAGCCCAGGTAAGCATGAACCGGCTTGCCGTTGACCTCGAAATCCTCGGCGCCGCAGTCGTGCTCCGCCGCCACCGTCGGCACGGCGAGCGACGGGCAGACCAGCACGTTGCATTCCTCCAGGATCGGCGCCAGCGAGCGGTACATCGCGCCGCGCACGATGTTGCAGCGGTAGAGCGTCCCCGCCGAGTGCGCGCGGCCGTTCTCGATGATGCCGACCATGTAGGGGTCCATCTCGTCGCGCCACTCGTCGACCATGCCGCCCAAGCTGGAGGCCGCCATGCCCTCCCAATAGCGCAGGTACGGATGCGGCAGGTCGAACCCGGCCCAGTCCGGCGTTACCTCGCGGACGGTGCAGCCGAGGCCGCGAAACACCTCCACCGCGGCCTTCGTGTTGCGGGCGACTTCGGGGTCGATCTCGAACATGCCGAGGTCCATCGAGACGCCGACGGTCCAGCCCTCGATCGGCGCGTAGCTCTCGGGCAGGACGACCCGCTCCCTGAGCGAGCACATGTCGTCGCCGTGGGCGCCCGACATCACGTTCTGCATCAGCGCGGCGTCGCCGACGCTCCGCGTCATCGGCCCGTAATGGAGCAGCGATTCGATGGGATGGTCGACGTCGAGGGGGTTGCGCCCGAACGGCGGCTTGTAGCCCACGACGTGGCAGGCGGCGGCCGGGATGCGGACGGAGCCGCCGGCGTCGGTGCCGTCCGCCAGCACTGTCATGCCGGCGGCAAGCGCGGCACCGGCGCCGCCCGACGAGCCGCCGGGGGCGTGCTCCAGGCTCCAGGGGTTGCGGGTGACGCCCCAGAGCGGGCTCGCGGTGATCGGCGCGTAGGCGAACTCCGGCGTGGTCGTGCGCGCGTGCATGATGCCGCCGGCGTCGAGCAGCCGGGCGACGGTGGGCGCCGAGCGCTCTGGCCGGTGGTCGGCGAACGCCTTCGAGCCGAAGGTGGTGAGCTCGCCCGCGACCGGGTGAAAATCCTTGATCGCGACCGGGATCCCCTCCAGCGGACGCGCCTCCCCGCGTGCGTATGCGGCCTCGGCCGCGCGGGCCTGGTCGAGCGCGCGTTCGGCATGGACCTCGGTGAAGGCGTTGAGCGCGGGGTTGACGGAGTCGATCCGCGCCAGCGTCGCCTCCATGAGCGCGACCGGCGAGAGCGTGCCGGCCTTGAACGCTGCGATCGCCTCGGTGGCGGTGAGGGTGCAAAGCTCGCGGGGGGATAGCGCCATGTGCTCTCCGCTCAGCTCTACGGCGCAGCCCCAGCCCGGCGGTCAGCCCCGGGCGCCGCCGTAGCGACGCTCACGGCGCTGGAACTCGCCGATCGCCTGATCGAGGTGCTCCAGGGTGAAGTCGGGCCAGAGCGTCGGCACGAAGACCAGCTCGGTATAGGCCGACTGCCACAGCAGGAAGTTGCTGAGGCGCTGCTCGCCGCTGGTGCGGATCACCAGATCGAGATCCGGCAGGTCGCGGGTCTGGAGGTGACGCTGGACCGTCTCCTCGGAGATTTCGTCCGCATCGAGCGCCCCGTCGCGGACCTGCTCGGCGATCCGGCGCACGGAGTCGACGATCTCCTGCCGCCCGCCATAGTTGACCGCGACCGTGAGGGTGATCGTGGCGTTGTGCCGGGTGCTTTCCTCGGCCTCATCGATGAGGGCATTGATCTCCCCGCTCAGCCGCGCGCGGTCGCCGATGAAGGCGATGCGCACGCCGTTGCCGTGCAGCTCGGCGACCTCGCGGCGCAGGTAGAGCCGGAGCAGCCCCATGAGGTCCGCGACCTCGCCCTCGGGCCGCTTCCAGTTCTCGGATGAGAACGCGTAGATGGTGAGATAACGGACGCCGCGGTCGGGGCAGCCCCGCAGGATCGTCTTCACGACCTCGGCGCCGCGCCGGTGCCCAGCCGTTCTCGGCAAGCCCCGCGCCCGTGCCCAGCGCCCGTTACCGTCCAGAATGATGCCGACGTGCAGGGACGTGTCCTGCCGATCGGCGAATGACCGCGCGAGCGCCATGTTCAGACCTGCAAGATCTCCTGTTCCTTGGCCTCGAACATCTCGGACATCTTCTTCACGAAGCCGTCGGTCATCTCCTGAATCTCGCCCGCCCAGAGCCTCGATTCGTCTTCGCCGAGCTCGCCCGCCCGCTCCATCTTCTTGAGCTGATCCATGCCGTCCCGCCGTACGTTGCGCACCGCCACCTTGGCCTGCTCGGCATACTTGGCCGCAACTTTGGCAAGTTCGCGGCGGCGTTCCTCGTTCAGCTCCGGGATCGGAATGCGGAGCGACTGGCCGTCCACGATCGGATTGAGCCCGAGATCGGAGGAACGAATCGCCTTATCGACCGCTTTCACCTGGGTCTTGTCCCAGACCTGGACCGAGAGCATGCGCGGCTCGGGGATATTGATGGTCGCGACCTGGTTGAGCGGCATCTCCGTCTCGTAGGCCTCGACCACAATGGGCTCCAGCAGGCTCAGCGACGCGCGCCCGGTGCGAAGGCCCCCCAACTCCTTCCGGAGCGCCTCGACGGCGCCGTTCATCCGGCGTTCCAGGTCGTCGAGATCGGGATCGGCCATCGCGGCAACCCTAGTCAGAGATGACGGTGAAGGGTCCGTCCCCGTCCAGCACGGCGGCGAGCCCGCCCTTCTTCTGAATGGAGAATACCACAATCGGAATGTCGTTCTCCCGCGCCAGCGAGATCGCGGACGCGTCCATGGCCTTCAGGTCCTTGGAGAGCACGTCCATGTAGGAGAGCCGCTCGAAGCGCGTCGCAGCGGCGTCGACCTCGGGGTCGGCGGCGTAGACTCCATCGACCTTTGTGCCCTTGAGCAGGGCGTCGCAGCCCATCTCCGCCGCCCGCAGCGCCGCTGCCGTGTCCGTGGTGAAGAAGGGATTGCCGGTGCCACCGGCGAAGAGCACGATCCGCCCCTTCTCCAGATGGCGCTGCCCGCGCCGGCGGATATAGGGTTCGCAGACCGGCGCGATGGGGAGCGCGGAGAGCACCCTGGTCTCCTTGCCCAGGCGCTCCAGGGCATGCTGCATGGCGACCGCGTTCATCACCGTCGCCAGCATGCCGATGTAATCGGCAGTCGCGCGCTCCATGCCCGCGGCGGCGTCGGAGGAGCCGCGGAAGATGTTGCCGCCGCCGACGACTGCGCAGACCCCGACGCCCCTGTCGTGAACCTCGGCGACCTCGCCCGCGAGCCGCTCCACCGCGTCGCCGTTGATGCCGTAAGGCTCGTCTCCCCGCAGCGCCTCGCCGGATATCTTCAGGAGGATACGCTTGAAGCGGGGAGATGCGGTCATCGCCGGCTCCGGGGCAGTGGGCTGATATTCAAGAACCGAGCTGCTCGGCGACTTCGGCGGCGAAGTCCTTGCTTTCCCGCTCGATCCCCTCGCCCAGCTGGTAGCGGACGAAGCCGCTCACGGAAACCGGGGTACCGAGCTCGCCGGCAAGTGTCTCCAGCACCGCCTTCACCCGGCTCTCGCCATCGAGAACCCAGGTCTGCTCCAGCAGAACGACCTCCTCGAAGAACTTGCGCAGCCGGCCTTCGATCATCTTCTCGATGATCTTCTCGGGCTTTCCCTCGGCGCGCGCCTGCTCCGCGAGCACCGCGCGCTCACGCTCGACCATCGCCTGATCGAGAGACTCGCGCGAGACCGCATGCGGGCTTGCGGCCGCGATGTGCATGGCAAGCTCGTGGGCAGGGCGCTTGAGGCTCTCGGCCGGTGCGTCCGATTCCACCGCGACGAGCACGCCGAGCCGGCCCAGCCCAGGCGAGGCCGGCATGTGCATATAGTCGCCGACGGCACCCGCCGGCATCTCGAAGACGGCCGTCCGCCGTAGCTGGATGTTCTCGCCGATGGTGGCGACGAGATTGGTGATCTCCTCGGCGACCGTGCGGCCGGTCCCCGGATAGGAGGCTGCGGAGAGGCGCTCGATATCGCCGCCAGAGTCCAGTGCCAGCGTCGCAACCTCGCGCACGACAGCCTGGAAGTCGCCGTTGCGCGCAACGAAGTCGGTCTCGGCGTTGATCTCGACCATCGCCGCCTTGCCGGGCGCCGTGGCCAGCCCGATCAGCCCTTCGGCTGCGGTGCGGCCTGCCTTGCGCTGAGCCTGGGCGAGGCCGCTCTTGCGCAGCCAGTCGACCGCAGCCTCGAGCTCGCCGTCGGTCTCGGTCAGCGCCTTCTTGCAATCCATCATGCCGGCGCCGGTCTTCTCGCGCAGTTGCTTGACCAGCGCGGCGGTGATCTGAGCCATCGTCTGCTACTCCCAACTATGCGGCGCGATCACGCGCCGGCCGCCTGCTCTGCCTCGCCGCCCTCCGGCGCTGCGGATGCCTCGGCAGCCTGAGCCGCATCTGCCGCATCTGCCGCTTCCGGCGTTTCCGATGCTTCCGGTGCGGCAGACTCGTCGGGCGACTCCGTCGTTGCAGCGGCCTGGGCAGGCGCCTCGCCGTCAGCCGGAGCTTGCTCGGCCGGGGCCTCTGCGGTCTCGGCCTCGACCGGCGGCAGGTCCTCGGCCAGCCCTTCCTCGGCAGCGCCGATGTCGGCTCCGGAGGCGGCGAGCTCCTCCTGCAGGCCGTCGATCACGGCCCGGGCGAACAGGTCGCAGTAAAGATTGATTGCGCGAATCGCGTCGTCGTTGCCCGGAATCGGATGGGTGATGAGGTCAGGATCGCAGTTGCTGTCGATGATCGCGACCACCGGGATGCCCAGCTTGCGCGCCTCCAGGATCGCGATGTCTTCCTTGTTGGTATCGACGACCACGATCATGTCCGGCACGCCGCCCATGTCGCGAATGCCGCCAAGCGCGAGGTCGAGCTTGTTGCGGCGCCGGACCAGCTGCAGCATTTCCTTCTTGGTCAGGCCTGCGGACTCGTCGGCAAGCGTCGACTCCAGATCGGCGAGGGTCTTGATCGAGCCCGAAATCGCCTTCCAGTTGGTCAGCATGCCGCCCAGCCAGCGGTGGTTGACGTAATACTGGCCGCAACGCTTGGCGGTCTCCGCGATCGGGCGCGAGGCCTGCCGCTTGGTGCCGACGAAGAGGATGCGCCCGCCGCCTGCGGCCACGTCGCGCAGCGAGACCAGCGCCTGGTGAAGCAGCGGCACGGTCTGCTCCAGATCGATGACGTGAACGCCGTTCCGCGCGCCGAACAAGTAGGGGCGCATCTTCGGGTTCCAACGCCTGGTCTGGTGACCGAAATGCACGCCGGCTTCGAGCAGCTGGCGCATGGTGAATTCTGGCAATGCCATTGGTCGTCCTTTCTCCGGTTCTTCCTCCGCGGATCATGCCTGGGCTTGGCCGGGCACCGGATCGGCACTCTCGTCACGAGCGCCGTCATCCGCGTGTGAATTCCTGCTTCACGCAGGTGGGCGCTTGATAACGCCGGCGCCTCCGGCGCGCAAGGCCTCAGGCGAGCTTCAGGCGGCCCGCGCTGGAGGGAGCTCGCGGACGGCCGCGACCCCGGCGAGCGCGCCGATCTCGCTCTTGAGCGAGGGGCCCAGCGTGTACGCTGCGGGCAGCTCGATCTCGACCGTGCCCTCTGCACCGGTTTCGACGAAGAGCGCGATTCGTCCGCCGCCCGTCGGACGGCCCGCGAGAAGCGCGCCCAATGGCTCCAACGCAGCCGGGTCGTGCAAATAAACCGCGAGGCCGGTGAGATTGCGCGCGAGCCGGGCGTCCAGGTCGTCGAAGCTCTGGGCGGAGAGCTTGACCTCCTCTCCCTCGATCCGGGCCTGCGCCGTGACCAGAACCGCTTTGCCGGGCTCCAGCATGCTGCGTCCGTCGCCGTAGGTCTCGCGAAAGGCCGCCACCTCGAAGCTGCCGCTCGGATCGGAAAGCTGGATGAAGGCGTAGCGCCGCGAGCCCGGCCCGCGCTCCCTGACGTTCAATACCATGCCAGCCAAGCGGAAGCGCGTGACGCCCCGCGCCACCTGCTGCGCCACCTGGGCCGATGGAGTGACCGAGAGTCCTTTCAGCGCGTCCTCGTAGGAATCGAGCGGATGGGCCGAGAGGTAGAAGCCCACCGCCTCCTGCTCGGCCGTTAGCCTCTCGTTCGGGTCCCAGTCCTCCTGCTCCGGCAGGCTCGGCCTGGGTGCCAGCGTCACATCGGACTCGTCGAAGAGCGAGGCCTGCGAGCGCGAGAGCTTGGACGCATTGGAAAAGGCGAGAAGCACCTCGGCACCTTCCGCCACTTGCCGGCGGTTCGGCGCGAGGCTGTCGAAGGCGCCGGCCTTCGCCAAATTCTCGATCTGCCGGCGGTTGATCTGGTGCGGATCGACCCGGCCGGCGAAATCGAAGGGATCGGCAAACGGCCCGTTCGACTCCCGCTCGTCCGCCAGCGCCGTCATCGCCTGCACGCCGACATTCCTGATCGCGCCGAGCGCATAGCGAATCGCCTTGGTGCCGTCGGCCTGACGCTCCACCGAGAACGTCGCCCGGGAGGCGTTGATGTCGGGCGGCAGCAGGACAATCCCGAGCCGCTCCAGCTCCCGGCGGAACAGCTCGAGACGGTCGGTATTGTTGATTTCCAGGCTCATGGACGCGGCCATGAACTCGACGGGATGGTTGGCCTTGAGGTAGGCGGTCTGGTAGGCGACCAGCGCGTAGGCCGCCGCGTGGGACTTGTTGAAGCCGTAGCCGGCAAACTTCGCCACCAGCTCGAAGATGCGGGTCGCATCGTTGCGGGCGACGTCGTTTGCAAGCGCGCCGTTGACGAAGCTCTCCCGCTGCGCGTCCATCTCCGCCTTGATCTTCTTGCCCATGGCGCGGCGGAGCAGGTCGGCGGAGCCCAGGCTGTAGCCGGCCAAGACCTTGGCGATCTCCATCACCTGCTCCTGGTAGATGATGACGCCGAAGGTCTCCTCCAGCAGACCGGTCAGCATCGGGTGCAGATAGTCGGGCTTCTCCTTCCTGTGCTTGCAGGCGATATAGCGGGGAATGTTGTCCATGGGCCCCGGCCGGTAGAGCGCGACCAGGGCGATGATGTCCTCGATGCAGTCCGGCTTCAGGCTGCGCAGCGCGTCCCTCATGCCCGAACTTTCCAGCTGGAACACCCCCATGGCGGTGCCGGCGCCCAGCATCCCGTAGGTCTTCTGGTCGTCGAGCGGGAGAGAATCGATGTCGATCTCGACACCGGCCTCGCGCAGCATCGTGCTCGCGTGATCGAGCACCGTCAGCGTCTTCAGGCCCAGCAGATCGAATTTCACGAGCCCGGCCATCTCCGCGTACTTCATGGAGAACTGCGTCGCCGGCATCTCGGAGCGCGGGTCGCGATATAGCGGTACCAACTCGCTCAGCGGCCGGTCGCCGATCACGATGCCTGCGGCGTGGGTCGACGCATGCCGGTACAAGCCTTCGAGCTGCAGCGAAATCTCGATCAGGCGCGCGACCGCCGCATCGTCGTCGCGCTCGGCCTTGAGCCGGGGCTCGGTGTCCAGCGCCTGCTGCAGGGTCACCGGGTTGGCCGGATTGTAGGGGACCAGCTTGCAGAGGCGGTCGACGCGGCCGTAGCCGAGGCCGAGCACGCGCCCGACATCGCGGAGCACGGCGCGGGCCTGGAGCTTGCCGAAGGTGATGATCTGGGCGACGCGATCCTTGCCGTAGCGCCGGCACACGTAGTCGATCACCTCGTCGCGGCGCTCCGGGCAGAAGTCGATGTCGAAATCCGGCATCGAGACGCGCTCGGGATTGAGGAAGCGCTCGAACAGGAGGCCGAAGCGGAGCGGGTCGAGGTCGGTGATGGTGAGCGACCACGCCACCACGGAGCCGGCACCCGAGCCCCGGCCGGGGCCGACCGGGATCCCCTCGCGCCTGGCCCAGCGCACGATGTCGGCGACGATGAGGAAGTAGCCCGCGAACTGCATCTCGATGATGACGCCGAGCTCGTAGGCGAGCCGCTCGCGGTAGGGCGCCGCAGCCGCCTCGCGTGCCGCATCGTCCACGTCGGAACCGTAGACCTGCGCTTCCAGGCGCCGCTCCAGCCCCTCCTCGGCCTGGGCGCGCAGCGCGTCGGCCTCGCTCGCGTCGCCCGCGGTGGGGAAGACCGGCAGGATCGGCTTCCGAGTCGGCGCCATGACCGCGCAGCGCCGGGCGACGACCAACGTGTTGTCGACGGCCTCCGGCAGGTCGGCGAACAGCGTGCGCATCTCGTCGGCCGGGCGGAAGCGGTGCTGCGGGGTGAGCCGGCGCCGGTTCTCGTCCTCGACGTGGCTGTTCTGGGCGATGCAGAGGAGCGCGTCGTGGGCCTCGTATGTCTCGGCACGCAGGAAGTAAGCGTCGTTGGTCGCGACCAGCGGCAGATCGAGCTCGTCGGCGAGCGCGATCAGCTGCGCCTCGATCTGCTCCTCTTCCGCCAGGCCATGGCGCATCAGCTCGACGTAGAGGCGGTCCGGAAAGATCTCGCCGAGCCGCACCAGCAGCGCGTGCGCCGCCTTGACCTGGCCGTCGATGAGGAGACGCCCGACCGGCCCGGCCGCGCCGCCCGTGAGCGCGAGCAGACCCTCCGACCGCGCCGCGAGCTCGTCCAGGGTGATCAGGGGCTGCCCGCCGGCGCCCTCCTGGAGATAAGCATCGCTGGTCAGCGCCATCAGGTTGCGGTAGCCGGTCTCGTCCTGGGCCAACAGCAGGAGCCATGCCGCCGCGCGGCCTTGCTGGCCGGGCTGCTCGGTGCGTGTGCCGACGGCGAGGTCGCAGCCGATGAGCGGCTGGACGCCGGCCTCGCTGCAAGCCTCCGAGAAAGCCAACGCACCGAACATGTTGCCGCGATCGGCGATGCCGCAGGCGGGCATGCGCCACTCGCGGCAGGTCTCGACCAACTCGTCGAGCCTGATCGCGCCCTCCAGCAGCGAATAGGCGGTGCGGACCCTGAGGTGGACGAAATCGGCATGTGTCATGGCAGGGCCCTAACGAATCGCTGGAGGATGCAGACGCCCGATAGATGCCACAGGGCGACGCGTCGGTCACGCACTGCGGCCATGCGGGGGGCGCGAGAAAGCGGCGATGGTTCGACAGCGCGCGCTTTGGTAGACTCCGCCGCTTAGCGAACGAACCGGGAGCCGGGCGTCATGGACGAAACCGGAGAGGCACGCGTTTACGCGCATGAAGCCGACCTGCGCGAGACCATGGGTGAGACCATGGAAATCTCGGTGAAGAAGTGCATCCCCTCGCTGGACAAGCACTGCAAGGCGTTCATCGAGCGCTCGCCCTTCCTTTGCATCGGCACCAGCGGTGCAAGCGGCCGCGCCGACGTCTCGCCGCGCGGCGACCCGCCGGGCTTCGTTCAGGTGCTCGACGACAACACGCTCTTCATCCCGGACCGGCCCGGCAACAACCGGCTCGACACGATGACCAATATCATCGAGAACCCCAATGTCGGCCTGCTGTTCCTGGTTCCCGGCTTCGACGACACGCTGCGGGTGAACGGCAAGGCGACGATCGTCCGCGACGACGCGCTGGCGCAGGCCGCCGTGGTCAACAACAAGGAGCCGAAGGTCGGCATCAGGGTCGAGGTTCAGGAGGCCTTCCTGCATTGCGCCAAGGCGTTCAAGCGCTCGCGGCTCTGGGACGAAGAGAGCAGGCAGAACCGCCGCGAGATGCCGTCGCTGGGCCGGATGATCCTGGAGCAGACGGCGCCGCCGGAAGAGCCGCCCACGGAAGAGACGGTCAAGGAGGCCGACGAGTTCGTCGAGGAGAACTACCGCACCGAGCTCTACTAGAGGCCGGAGCAGAGAAACCGGCACCGCTCGGTGCAAGCCAGCAACAGGAGCTTCGCCATGGAACGGATCGATGTCAGCCCCGAGTACATGGAGAGCGAGCGCGTCGCCCGCTTCAAGGACCTGAAATCGAGCGCCCACGCCTTCGTGGATGCGCTCATCCCGGGCTACGAGCGCGACATCTACAACATCATCGGCCGCGGCGTGGTCGAGGACAAAGAGCTGAAGCCCCCAATCACCGACAACCGCGATTTCAATGTCGGCCTGATCAAGGCCGACCCCGGCAAGGGTGCCTCGTTGCATATTCACGAGACCAACGAGGTGTTCATTCCGCTCACCGGCAAGTGGGGCATCTACTGGCAGAACAGCGACGGCCAGAGGCACGAGGTGGTGCTGGAGCCCTACGACACTGCGTCGGTCCCCATCGGCGCGAGCCGGGGCTTCCGCAACGTCGGCGACGAGACGGCGCTGATGCTGGCGGTGGTCGGCGGCACCGATCCGGGCAAGGTGCACTGGCCCGAGGAGACCATCGAGGAGGGACGGCGCCACGGCATCGGCCTCGACGAGAAAGGCGACCTCGTGCTGCTCGAAGGTTCGCAAGCGGCGGAGTAAGGCGGGCCTCGGCCGCGGCGTGGAAGTTTCGAGTGCGGGACCGCAGGCCCGGAGCGCGCGACAGCGCGCCGCGCCGAACGGCGCGTAGGCAAGCGAACGGAGTGAGCGCC